>DASZDB010000643.1:0-4165 GCA_035942495.1 Solirubrobacteraceae bacterium | reverse complement strand
GTCGTCGGCGAAGGGAGGACGCCGACGCGCCGATGCGGTCGCCGTGCCAGAGTGAGCGCCACATGCCCACAGCTCACAACCGCGTCCACGTCATGCACGGCGTCAACCTCGACCAGCTCGGGCGCCGCGATCCCGCCCACTACGGCGGCATGTCATTTCTGCAGCTCGCGCAGGCGATCGACGCGTTCGCCGTCGACCTCGACCTCGACGCACGCTTCTTTCAGACCAACCACGAGGGAGAGTTCATCGAGGAGCTGCACCGCGTCGTCAACCTCGCTGACGGCGCGATCATCAACGCCGGCGCGTGGTCGCACTACTCGCGCGCGATCGGCGACGCGCTGCAGTTCGCCGGCGTGCCGGCCGTCGAGGTCCACCTGTCCGACGTCATGGCCCGCGAGGAATGGCGGCAGGTCTCCGTCCTGCGCGACGCGTGCGTCGCCACGGTCGCCGGCAAGGGCGTCGACGGCTACCGCGACGCGCTTGTGACGCTCAAGCAAGAGCTGTCGCGATGACCACCGGCCGGCGCGCCGCGCTGCAGGCCAAGATCGTCGAGCGCGAGCTCGACGCGCTGCTCGTCACGAACCTCGTCAACGTGCGCTGGCTGACGGGCTTCGACGGGTCCAACGGGGCCGTCGTCCTCGGTGGTCCCGAGCAGCCGGGGCGCTTCATCACCGACTTTCGCTACCTCACGCAGTCCGCCGAGCAGCTCGATCCGGAGTGGGAGCGCGAGATCGCGACCGACCTGCTCAAGCGCGCGGTGGAGGGCCTGCCGACCGAGCCGCTGAAGCTCGGCTTCGACGACGGCCACCTCACGGTCCGCCAGCACGAGCAGCTGGCCAAGCTCGTCGCCGAGCACGGCCACATCGAGCTCGTCGCCGCCGGCGGGATCGTCGAGGAGCTGCGCGCGGTCAAGGACGAGGCCGAGGTCGAGCTCATCCGAGCCGCGGCAACGCTCGCCGACGCCGCCTTCGAGGAGGTCGTGGCCGCCGGGATCGTCGGGCGCACGGAGCGCGACGTCGCCCTCGACCTCGAGATCGCCATGCGCCGGCGCGGCGCGGAGGGCGTCTCGTTTCCCCCGATCGTCGCCGCCGCCGAGCACGGCGCGCGCCCGCACGCGGTCCCGCGCGGCGTGCCGATCCCGGAGAACACGCTCGTCGTCATCGACTGGGGCGCGCAGCTCGACGGCTACGCGTCGGACTGCACGCGCACGGTCGCGACCGGCGAGCTGGACCCGCGCGATCGCGAGATCTACGAGACCGTCCTCGTCGCCCAGGAGGCCGCGCTGGACGCGGTCCGCGCCGGGCCTACGGGCCGCGAGGTCGACGCGGTCGCCCGCGCGATCATCGACGACGCCGGCCACGCCGAGCACTTCGGCCACGGCCTCGGCCACGGCGTCGGCATGGAGGTCCACGAGGGCCCGCGCCTGGGCAAGACCGGCACGGACAAGCTGGCGGCGGGCAACATCGTCACGGTCGAGCCCGGCATCTACGTGCCCGGCGCGATCGGCGTGCGGATCGAGGACCTCGTCGTCGTGACCGACGGCGGGTGCGAGATCCTCAACGGGCTGCCCAAGGCGCTGCGCAGGGTCCAGTAGACCCGCGCGCCGTTCAAGCGCCGCGGTCGCGCTGCCGATGTTCTGGCCGTGTGGGCACGAATGAAGAGCGAAGCGGGTTGGTGGGCAACTGCGGTGATGGGCGCAGCGATGATGTGCTGGCTCACGCTGCACGGCTTCGCGTGGAACGACTACGACAACGAGGTCTCGGGCGCCTTGAAGTCGTTGATCGACGGTGATTTCGCCGGCTTTCTCGTCCAAGCGCCCGCCTACGGTGGTTCGCTCGTGCTGCGTGCCCCGTTCGCGAGCGCCGTCGCTGCGCTCGGTGGTGGCGAGCTCGCGGTCTACCGTGCGGTGTCGATCCCCTGCGTGCTTGCGCTGGTGCTGCTCGCCATCGCGCTCGTCCGCCGCATGGACCGGCGCGGACGGACGATCGGCGGCACCGCGCTCGTCGTTGGGCTCTGCGTCTGCAACCCCATCACCCTCCGGGCACTCGAGATCGGACATCCCGAGGAGCTCCTCTGCGCTGCGTTCGCGATCGGCGCGGTGCTCGCCGCGATCGATGCGCGCACCGTGCTCGCGTCCGTCCTCCTCGGCCTCGCCATCGCGACGAAGCAATGGGCCGTGCTCGCGATCGGTCCGGTGCTGCTCGCGCTGCCGGAGCGCCGGATCCTCTCGCTCGCGATCGCCGGCACTACGACGATCGCCGTGCTGACCCCGCTCCTGCTCGCCGGCTCGCAGGAGGCGCTCGTCGCCGGCGCCAGCCAGACCGGGAACGTCATCTTCGTCCCGTGGCAGGCGTGGTGGTTTCTGGGGGAGAGCGGGCACGTCGTCATCGGCGGCAACGGCCTGCCCAAGCCGGACGGGTACCGCGTACCGCCGGAGTGGCTGTCGCCCCTGACACACCCGCTGATCGCGTTTCTCGTCATTCCGCTGACGCTCACCTGGGCGCGTGTCCACCGCGCGGTACCGCGGTTCGGCGGCGGCCAGATCCTGCTCCTGCTCGCACTGCTGTTCCTGCTGCGCTGTGTGCTCGACCCGTGGAACGTCGTCTACTACGCGCTGCCGTTCGTGCTGGCCTTGCTGGCCTGGGAGGCGCTGTGCCGGCCATATCGGCCGCCGGTCATCGCGCTGTGCGCGAGCGTCGCCGTGTGGGTGACCTTCGAGGTCGCGCCGGACTGGCTGAGCCCCGACATGCAGTGCGCGTTCTTCCTGGTCTGGTCGCTGCCGCTCGTGGCGTGGCTGGTGCGCGAGTCGTTCGCAAGGCCGACGCCAGGGCGCGTCGTGCGCGTGCAGGCGCCTGCGCCGTCGCTGCAGCGCGTCTGAGCCGGGGGCGCCCGACGGTACGGTTCGGGCATGCCGACCTGGGAGGACGTCGTCGAGATCGGGACCCGCCTGCCGGGCGTCGAGGTCGGGACCTCGTTTCGCACCCCGGCGCTGAAGGTGCGCGGCAAGGGCATGTGCCGGCTGCGCACGAACCCGGACGCCCTCGTCCTGAGGGTCGTCGACATGGGCGAGCGCGAGGCGCTGCTGCAGGGCAATTCCGCAGCCTTCTTCTCGACGCCGCACTACGACGGATGGCCGTACGTGCTCGTCCGGCTGGAGGCGGTCGACCTGATCGAGCTCGGCGAGCTGCTCGAGGACGCGTGGCGGGTCTTCGCGGCGAAGCGCGTGGTGAAGGCCTGGGAGGCGGAGCGGGCGGGGGACTAGTGGCTCGCGCGCCTCGTTACCGAGGACGACGGCGAGCGGCCATCCTGCACCAGCGACAACTCGTCGACAGGCTGGCCCCGCGGGCCCGCCGCGGCGCGGGGAGAACCGCGGAAGCGCGCCCTACACTGACGCCCAGCCATGATCAGCACGAACCAATTGAAGAACGGCAACCACATCGAGGTCGACGGGACGATCTTCAAGGTCCTCGACTTCCAGCACGTCAAGCCGGGCAAGGGTGGCGCGTTCGTGCGTACCAAGCTGCGCCGCGCAAGCGACGGCAACGTCATCGACAAGACCTTCCGCGCCGGCGAGAAGTTCCGCTCGGTGCACACCGAGGCGCGCAAGATGCAGTTCCTCTACGCCGATGGCGCCGACGCGCACTTCATGGACTCGGAGTCCTACGAGCAGATCGCGGTCCCACAGGCGTCGGTCGCCGAGGCGCTGCGCTGGACGAAGGCCAACGACATCGTCGACGTGCTCTTCATCGACGACGTGCCCGGCGACCTGCAGCTGCCCTCCTCCGTCGAGCTCGAGGTGACCGAGACCGAGCCCGGCCTGCGCGGCGACACCGCCTCGGGGGGCGGCGACAAGCCCGCCACCCTCGAGACCGGCGCCACGATCCGCGTCCCGCTGTTCGTCAACATCGGCGACCGCGTCAAGGTACAGACGGCCAGCGGCGACTACATGTCGCGCGTCTAGCCGCACCGCGGTCGGCAGGCGCAGCAGCACGTGTCACGCAGGACCGAGCAGCGCAAGGCAGCGGTCTTCGCGCTCTACCAGGCCGACGTCACCAAGCGCGAGCTCGAGGACGTCTTCGAGCACAACGCCTCGCTCTTCACGCGCGCGCTCGCGTACGGCGCAGAGGACCGCGCGGAGGAACTCGACGCCCTGCTCGCGCGCCAC
>DASZDB010000642.1:0-2063 GCA_035942495.1 Solirubrobacteraceae bacterium | reverse complement strand
GCAAGCGACCGCTTCGGGATCCCCGAGCCGTCCGAGCGGCGCTCGGTGGTGATCGTGCGCGGCGACCACGGGCTGAGGTCCGATCGCGACGGTGTCGCCGAGGCCGTCGCGCCGTGGCTGCTCGTCCAGCTTGCCCGCGTCGCCTGAGAGCCGGCCGTTCCCCGATCACGAACGCCCGCGGGCGGGTATCACAGCTTCATGGGATTCATCAATCGCATCATCTCAATGCTCAGTGCGCCGTTTCGCGCTCTGGGATCCCGGTCCGGGCGCCGAGGCACTGGTCGCCGCGACATCTAGGACGACGGTCTGGCTCGCTCGCCGCCACCGGACGACCGTCCGGTGGCGCGCGATCTCTCACTTGCCCGCGCCGCTGCCTACGACGCGCGCGGCCCGGGTACAATCGTCGCGTTGATCGTTTGCCTCGACGACGGAGGTCATATGCTCAAGAAGTCTCGCCGCCGTGGCGCCAAGCAGGAGCGGCCAAACCAATCGGCCCAATCGGCCCCACCGGCCCCCACTCCCAGCACGCCGGCGCAGGAGTACGCGGCACTCGGTACCGATGCGCCGATCGCCTGGCCGTCGGTGGGTGGACGCCGGGTGCCTGTGACGGGGCAGCTGTCCCCGCACGCGCGTGCCGCGCTGAAGCGCATGGGCATCACGCCGGACTAGGTCAGCTCACTCCGCCGGCCGGGCTCGCCCGGCCGGCGCGAGGGTTGCGCCCGATCTGGCGAGGGCGCTCGCTACATCCGGAACACGGGGCGCGTGATCTCGCCAAGCGGCGCGTTGGCGCACGCGTCCAGCGCGCGGCCGACGACATCGCGCGTCGCCATCGGGCCGATGACGCCGTCGTCCCACAGTCGCGCGGTGGCGTGATACGGGTGGCCCTGGGCCTCGTACTGCGCGCGGATCCGCATCCTCAGCGCCTCGATCTGCTGGGGCTCGCGGTCTGACGCAACCGAGCTCAGCACGGTCGCCGCCTGCTCGCCGCCCATCACCGAGATCCGCGCGTTGGGCCACATCCACAGAAAGCGCGGGTCGTAGGCGCGCCCGCACATCCCGTAGTTGCCCGCGCCGTAGGAGCCGCCGACGATGACCGTCAGCTTCGGCACCCGCGCGCACGACACGGCGGCCACCATCTTCGCCCCGTCGCGCGCGATCCCGCCGGCCTCGGCGTCACGGCCGACCATGAACCCCATGACGTTCTGCAGGAACAGCAGCGGCACGCCGCGCTGGTCGCACACCTGCACGAAGTGCGCCGCCTTGCGCGCGCTCTCGGCGAACAGCACGCCCTGGTTGGCCAGGATCCCGACCGGGTGGCCGTGGATGTGCGCAAAGCCGCAGACGATCGTCTTGGCGTACAGCGCCTTGAACTCGTGCCAGCGCGAGCCGTCGACGAGGCGGGCGATGATCTCGCGCGGGTTGTAGGCCTTGCGCAGCGTCACCGGCACCGCGCCGTAGAGCTGCGCCGGGTCGACCGCCGGCTCCTCGGGCTCGACCGTCTCCCACGGCGGCGACGCCCGCGCCCCGAGCGTCGAGACGATCGATCGCACGATCCGCAGCGCGTGCGCGTCGTCGTCGGCGAGGTGGTCGACGACGCCCGAACGCCGGGCGTGCAGGTCGCCGCCGCCGAGCTCCTCGGCGGTGACCTCCTCCCCGGTGGCGGCCTTCACCAGCGGCGGGCCGGCGAGGAAGATCGTCGCCTGGTTGCGCACGATGACCGTCTCGTCGCTCATCGCCGGGACGTACGCGCCGCCCGCCGTGCACGACCCCATCACCGCCGCGATCTGAGGGATGCCGGCCGCCGACAGCGTGGCCTGATTGAAGAAGATCCGGCCGAAGTGCTCGCGGTCGGGGAAGATCTCGTCCTGCAGCGGCAGGTACGCACCGCCGGAGTCGACGAGATAGATGCACGGCAGCCGGTTGTGCAGCGCGACCTCCTGCGCGCGCAGGTGCTTCTTGACCGTCATCGGGAAGTACGCGCCGCCCTTGACCGTTGCGTCGTTGGCGGCGATCACGCACTCGCGGCCGTCGACGCGGCCGATCCCGCACACGATCCCGGCGCC
>DASZDB010000641.1:0-6703 GCA_035942495.1 Solirubrobacteraceae bacterium | reverse complement strand
GTCCTGGACGTCGAACTTCTTGACCTCGCCGCCGACGCGCGCGCCGGGCGTCTGGACGGGCTCCTCGTCGGCGTAGGTGATGTCGCCGGCCACGTTGCCACGTCGCCCGAGCGTCGCCTGGCCCGCGACCGTCACGACATTGCCCTCGACCGTGCCGCGGATGATCACGTCACCGTCGGCGACCACCACGTCGCCGGTCACCGTGCCGCGGATCGTCACGTCGCCGTCGAGGACGTAGATTTCGCCCGCGGTCTCCTCGCGATCGATGAGCACCGATCCCACGAGGACGATGCGATCGTCGCCGTCGGTGTTGGCGTCGACCTCCGCCGAGGCCGTGGCCGGCGGCAGCAGACAGCAGATGGCGAGCAACGCGGTCATGAGCGAACGGCGCATGTGCGCGGCCAGCGTATAGGCGCCGCCCGGCGCCAAGGAGAATCTTTGCGCGCCGTTCTGTAACGCCGCGGGGCGCCGGCGGCATATCCGGTTAATGCCACCGAGCGACGCCGAACTGCTGCGCGAGTCGACCCGCCGCCCCGAGGCGTTCGGCGAGTTCTACGACCGCCACGCCGAGGCGCTGCTGGGCTTCTTCGCGCGCCGCACCTGGGACGCGCAGGAGGCGGCCGATCTGACCGCCGAGACGTTCGCGGTCGCGTTCGCCGGCCGCCGCCGCTACCGCGACACCGGCGCGCCGGCCTACGCGTGGCTGCTCGGGATCGCGCGCCACCAGCTCGGGCGCGCCGTGCGGCGCCGGGGCGTCGACGACCGCGCGCGCCGGCGGCTGGGCATCGAACGCGTCGAGCTCGACGACGCCTCGCTGGCGCGGATCGAGCAACTCGCCGACCTGAGCGCGCTGCGCCCCGCGCTGGCGGCCGCGCTCGAGCAGCTTCCCGCGGGTACGGCGCGCGCCGTCGCTCTGCGGATCACCGACGAGCTGCCCTACGCCGAGGTCGCACAGCGGCTCGGCTGCAGCGAAGGCGCCGCACGCGTGCGTGTCACGCGCGGACTTGATCGACTCGCCGACCTCCTGGAGGCACCATGACCGACATCCCGTACCTCGACACACTACGAAGCGACCTGGTCGGCGGCATCGAGCGCCGCGGGCGCCGCATCGCGCGCCGGCGCAGGACCGCGCTCGTCGGCGCTCCGCTCGCGCTCAGCGCCGCGGTCGTCGCCGCCACCGTTCCCGGCGGCGCGTCGCCGGCGCTCGCGATCGACCGCGAGGGCGACTGGATCGAGCTGCGCATCGCCGACGTCGCGGCGACCGAGAACGAGATGGAGCACGAGCTCGAGGCGGTCGGCATCGACGCCGAGATCCGGCTCGTGCCGGCCACCGAGCCGCTCGTCGGCCGGTGGGCGTGCGTGGCGGAGCTCGCCGACGGCGATCCGGCCGGCCCGGATCTCGATGGCGCCGGACCGAACGGCGCGGGCTACGTGGTGCGGCTGAACGAGGTCGGCTACACGCCGACGACCGTCCGCATCCGGCGCGACTTCGCCCGGGGTACGCAGGACGGACGCCTCGTGTTCGTCGCCGGCCGTGGCGCCGGCAGCGGCGAGCGCGCGAGCGCCGACCCCTGCCGCGACACGGTGGTGCCGCCCCGGCGCGGGGCGCCGGGGCGGCCGTGAGCGGTCGTCCCGATCAGGCCGGGATCGGCGCCGGCTCGGGCTCGGCCACCGCGGTCTTCGGCAGCAGCCGCTCCATCCAGCCGGGCAGCCACCAGTTCGCGCGCCCGAGCAGCTGCATGATCGCCGGGACGAGGACCATCCGCACGATCGTCGCGTCGACGACGATCGCGGTCGCCAGGCCGATGCCCATGAGCTTGAGGATCACGTCGTCGGCGAGCGCAAACGAGCTGAAGACCGCGATCATGATGGCCGCCGCCGCCGTGATGACGCGGCCCGTGTTGGCCAACCCGTCCGAGACGGCCCGGGAGTTGTCGCCGTGGCGCAGGTACTCCTCGCGGATGCGCGACAGCAGGAACACCTCGTAGTCCATCGATAGCCCGAAGAGGATCGCGAACATGAACACCGGGATGAACGGCGGCACCGGCGTCGGCGTGTCGATGCCGACGAGCTGCCCCGCCCAGCCGCCGCCGGCGACGAGCGCCACCACCCCGTAGGCGGCGCCGATCGACAGCAGGTTGAGCACGCCGGCCTTCACCGCCACCGGCAGCGAGCGGAACGCCGCCAGCAACAACAGGAACGAGAGCGACACGACCGCTCCGATGAACAGCGGCAGCCGCGCGAGCGTGTACGCGCTCTGATCGACGGTGGCCGCGGTCATGCCGCCGACGTTGACGGCGATGGCGGTGCTGCGCTCCAGCGGCGGGACGACCTCCTCGCGCAGGTCGTCGACGAGCCGCTGGGTCGCCGCGTCCTGCGGCGAGCTGCGCGGGGTCACCATCATGACGGCGGCGTCGCCGGCGCGGTTGAGCTGCGCCGGGGCCGCGAAGAGCACCTCCGGCCGCGCCGCGACGCGCTCGCGCAGGAGCGTCATGGCCCGCTTGGAGTCGCCGGCGGACGGCAGCTGGACGGTGAGCATGAGCGGGCCGCTCGCCCCGGGGCCGAAGCCGGCCGCGACGAGGTCGTAGGACTGGCGCGTCATCGTCTCGGCCGGGTCGTTGCCCGCGTCGGGGAAGCCGAGGCGGAAGTCCTTGATCGGCATGGCGAGCGCGGCGATGACGAGCACGCCGGCGATCGCCGCCGTCCACGGGTGGCGCTGGATGACGCGTGAGTAGCCGACCCAGCGCGACGGGCGAGCGGCGCGCTCGCCGGCGCCGGCCGGCGATCGCCGCCGCCCGATCCGCAGCGCGTTGATCCGCGGGCCGAGGAACCCGAGCATCGCGGGCAGCAGCGTCACCGCCGCGAGCGCCGCGACGAGCACGGCGAGGCTCGAGGAGACCGCGACGCCGTAGAGGAACGGCAGGCGCATCGCGAACAGCCCGAGCAGCGCGACGACGACGACGAGACCGGCGACGAGCACCGAGCGCCCGGCGGTGGCGATCGCCTCGGCGACCGCGTCCTGCGGGGTGCGGCCAAGGGCGAGCGCGCTGCGGTAGCGGGTGATGACGAGCAGGGCGTAGTCGATCCCGACGCCGATCGCCATCATGCTCGCGACGGCGGGCGCGAAGTCCGGCACGTCCATCACGGCGGCGAGCGTGCCGACGAGCGTCGTCCCGATGCCCAGCCCGAACAGCGCCGTCAGCAGCGGCAGGCCGGCCGCCAACAGCGACCCGAAGGTCAGCAGCAGCACGATCGCCGCGATGAGGAAGCCGACGGACTCGGGGCTGACCTCGCTCTCCTGAGCGTCGGCGATCGCCCAGCCCGACATCGCGACCTGCAGCCCGTCGTTCGAGGCCTGCTGGGCGAGCGCGATGAGCTCCTCGCCCGTCTCGATCGGGACATCGCTGTCGTGCTCGGCGTCGATCTGCAGCCGCGTGACGGCGGTGCGCCCGTCCGGCGAGACTTCGGGGCCCATGGCCCGGCCGACGCCCTCGAGCTTCTGCGCGTCGGCGATGAGGCCGTCGACGCGCTCGCGGATCGCGGGCGAGCGGGCGCCCGCCGCGGCGTGCCAGACGACGTCGATCGTCGCCGCCGAACGATCGGCGAAGCGGTCGTTCAGGACGGCTTCAGCGGCGGCCGAGTCAGAGCCCGGCGTGTTGAAGTCGGCCTTGAAGTCACCGGCGAGCGGCGCGACGAGGACGAGCGTCGCGGCGAGCGCGGCGACCCAGGTGGCAAGGACGGTGCGCCGGCGGCGATAGCACCAGGAACCGAGTCGGGCGAGGCGGGAGGCGGGCACGAACTGCTCCTTCGTCGTCTGGTTGAAAGGAATGTGAGCCTCGCCGCGAGTCGGGGCGCGTTCCATAGGGGATGTCCCTCAGCGCCGTAGGGGATTGCCCCGATGGGGTCCGGCGAGCCGCGTTGCGCAACCTAGGTTGACAACATCGCGTGTGTCAACTACGGTTGACGCATGGCATTCGTACCAACCGAGGAAGAGGCCGTCCCGCGGGATCCGGCCGAGGGCTTCGCCGCCGTCCTGGCGCTGCGCACGCTCGCCGACCGGCTCGAGGCCGGGCAGGTCGAGCGGGCGGTGCTCGAGGGCTGGTCGTGGACCGAGATCGCGGCGGCGCTCGGCGTCAGCCGCCAGGCCGTACACAAGAAGCACGCCAAGCGCCTGCGCGCGCTCGGCATGAGAACGGGGAAGCGCAATGTTTGAGCGGTTCAGCAAGGACGCGCAGCGGGTCGTCCTCGCCTCCCTGGCGGCGGCGAAGCGGCTGGGTGCGGAGACCGTCGAGCCCGAGCACCTGCTGCTCGGCCTGGCGCAGGGCGCCACCCCGGCGGCCCGCGCGATCGCCGAGGCCGGATTGCACGCCGAGGCCGTCACGGCCGCGATCGAGGCCGATCTCGTCGCGATGCTCGAGGTCGTCGGCGTTCCGGCGTCGGTGGTCGATGCGATGCCGGCGGCGCCGCGCGCCGACCGGCCCGACTTCGGCGTCCACGGCAGGCGCGCGCTCGAGCAGGCGGTGCGCGAGGCGGCGCGCCGCAGCGAGCGCCGGATCGGGGCCGAGCACATGCTGCTCGGCGCGCTGCACGCGCCGAGCCCGACGCTGACCCGCGTGCTCGAGCGTCTCGGCGTCGCGCCGACCCGCCTTGCCGCCCTGCTCGAGGTGGAGGTCGCCGCCGCGGGCCGCTGACGGCCCGCGAGCGGCGGCACTGCCCTGCGCCCGTCAGCCACCTATTCTTTGGCCGTGCCCGCCGCCGAAGAAGAGTCCGCGACGCTGCAGACGCGGCTCGAGGCGGTCGAGGACGCAACCGGGGACGGCGGCGTCGTGACGGGCGCTCCGTGGGTCGACGACCCCGCGGCGCTGCTGGCGCACCTCGACGCGAGCGGCCACTTCCATCGCGACAGCCGGGCCGGCCGGATCTACCACGCCGGGATGGTCTCGCTGCGCGAGAACGTGCCCACCGACAGCCTGCACGTCTCGGTCGACGGTAACCACCTCAAGGCCCATGTCGACCACGCGTCGCCGCTCGTGGAGAGCGAGGGCACGTCGCGCTATTCCGTGCCCCGTGCGCTGGTCCACAACCTCGTCGGGATGGTCCACGACGTCCTGACGGTCGTGCGTGGCCGCCAGGGGGACCATGCCTGCAAGCTCGACTGCGAGTGGGTCTCACCCGAGGCCGGCGCCACACCGCGCGTCGTCCCGCTGCTGGACCCGAAGACCTCCGCCTGGGGCCTACAGCTCGACGCGCGGGTGGCCGGATCGCTCGACGAGGCGCGGCTGCAGACCGCGCTGGACACGCTCGTCGGGCGAGAGGGCGCGGGCGAGACGTGCCTGACCGCCGTCGACTGCGCCGACGACGAGGCGCTCGACGCCGCACGCAGGGAGCTGCACACCGCCGGTCCCCCGCTCACGGTCGTGCCGCCGTTTCATGTCCTGCTCGCGCATCACCCGGCGGGCGACGTGCTGATGCTCAACCTCAACCACGCCGCCGTGGACGGCTTCGGCGCGGCACGGGTGCTCGAGCGCCTGGCGCGGGCCTACGCCGGCACTGCCGATGCGGACGCTGCGCTCGACTTCCTCGCGTGCGCCGATCTGCCCGTGCAGCCGGCCGCGCCGCGCTCGTCGCGGCTCGTGCGCCTCGGCCGCAAGGGCGTCGAGCGGCTGCGCGACGCGCTGTCCAAGCCCCCGCGGGTGGCCGACGACGAGGCCGCCGACGAGCCGGGCTACGGCTTTCACCTCTGCGGCCTCTCGGCGCAGGCAACGCGCGACGCGACCGGCGGCGGCGGTGGCGCGACCCGCGATGCGCTCGTCGCCGCGCTGCACCTGACGATCGCCCGCTGGAACAGCCGGCACGCGATGCCCGGCCGGCGGATCGGCGTCCTGGTCCCGGTCGACCTGCGTCCGGCCGACCTGCCCGCGCACGTCGTGGCGAACCTCTCGGTCAACACCCGCCTGTCGACGACGCGGCGCGAGCGCCTCACGCCCACGACGGTGCTGCGGGCCGTCAAGTGGCACAGCGAGCGCGACGAGGCGACCCGCACCGGGATCTCGCTCATCGCCGCGCTGGAGCGGGCCGGCATGCTGGCGCTGTGGGCCAAGCAGTCGAGCATCGTGCTGCAGCCGCTGGTCGACAACCGCCGCGCCGACGCCGCGATGCTCTGCGACCTCGGGTCGTTGCCTGCCGCCCCGAGCTTCGGCGGCGAGGCCGGCGAGGTAACCGAGCTGTGGTTCTCGCCGCCGAGCCGGTCGCCGCGCTGTCTGTGCGTCGGGACGGTGACGCTGGAGGGGCGGCTGTACGTGACGTTCCGCTATCCCCACGCGCTCTTCGGCCCATCGGCGGTCCGCCGGTTCGCCGACCTCTACCTCTCTCAGCTGGAGCGCGTGAGCGGCAAGAGCGCCTGAAGGCGCAGGTTCTCGACCGGGTCCAGGACCGCGTGCTGGGCGCAGGCGGGGACGAGCGTGCCGCAGTCGGGGTGCGCCATCGCGTAGGAGCAGGCCTGCAGGCGCTCCTGCGTCGCGCGGATCTTCGGGTCGGCTGACGTCTCGCCGCGCTGCAGCAGCTCCCACGCAGGCGTGACGTCGCGCGCGTCCATGAAGGCATGCATGACGTAGGTGACCGCGGTCGGTGCGCGGCGGATCGCGCGCACGCCGCCGGCGCGCCGCACGAGGCGCAGCGCCCACGGCGCGCCGCTGCGCACGAC
>DASZDB010000640.1:0-3216 GCA_035942495.1 Solirubrobacteraceae bacterium | reverse complement strand
TCCCGAGATCCTGCGCACGAGCCTGGCGGCGGTGATCCTGCAGATGGAGTCGCTCGGACTGGGCGAGGTCGAGGACTTCGGCTTCCTCGACCCGCCCGACCGCCGCCAGATCCGCGATGGCAAGGCTCTGCTGCACGAGCTTGGGGCGTTGGATCTCGACGCGAAGGACCCGCGCAGGCGGCTGACCAAGCTGGGGCGCAAGCTCGCCCAGCTTCCGGTCGATCCGCGGATCGGACGGATGGTGCTCGAGGCCGACCGCGCAGGCTGCGCCGACGAGGTCGTCGTCATCGCCGCTGCGCTGTCGATCCAGGACCCGCGCATCCGGCCCGCCGACAAGC
Organism: Solirubrobacteraceae bacterium; assembly: GCA_035942495.1. Lineage (GTDB taxonomy): Bacteria > Actinomycetota > Thermoleophilia > Solirubrobacterales > Solirubrobacteraceae > CADCVQ01. The sequence goes on along the minus strand of DASZDB010000640.1, from coordinate 2,878 downwards.
GCGGCGAGGCTGACGAGCAGCACGCCCGCTTCGTCGATCCCGATGCCCGTTCGGACTTCCTGGCCTATCTGAACCTCTGGCGCCACCTGCGCGCGCGGCAGAAGGAGCTGTCGCGCAACGGCTTTCGCAAGATGTGCCACGCCGAGTACCTGCACTACATGCGCGTGCGCGAGTGGCAGGACCTCGCCGGGCAGCTGCGCCAGGCGGCGCGCAACGTCGGGGTGACGATCAACGAGCAGCCGGCTACGGGGGACGACGTGCACCGCGCGCTGCTCGCCGGGCTGCTGTCGCACATCGGCCTGCGCAACGGCGCGTCGCGGGAGTTCGACGGGGCACGCGGCGCGCGCTTCACGCTCTCGCCGGGATCGGCGCTCGCCCGCAAGCCGCCGGTGTGGGTGATGGTCGCGGAGCTGGTGGAGACCGCGCGCCTCTATGGCCATACGGCGGCGCAGATCCAGCCGCGCTGGATCGAGCCGCTGGCGGGGCACCTGCTCAAGCGCGCGTACTCCGACCCGCACTGGGAGCGCAAGCGCGCGTCAGCCGTGGCGGTCGAGCGCGCGACGCTGTACGGCGTGCCCGTGGTCGGCGCGCGGAAGGTGCCGTATGGGCCGATCGATCCCGTGCTCTCGCGGGAGCTGTTCATCCGCCACGCGCTGCTGGAGGGCGACTGGGCCGCAAGCCATCGCTTCCTGCGGGACAACCGGGCGTTGCTGGAGGAGGTCGAGGAGCTCGAGCACCGCGCACGGCGGCGGGACATCGTCGTCACCGACGCCGAGCTCTACGATTTCTACGACGCGCGGATCCCGGAGCGCGTGATCTCCGGGGCGCACTTCGATCGCTGGTGGAAGGACGCGCGGCGGCGCGAGCCGTCGCTGCTGCGCTTCACGCGCGAGCTGCTGATCGGCGACGCGGGGGTCGACGAGTCCGCGTTTCCGGACGCGTGGCGACAGGGCGATCTCGAGCTGGCGCTGACCTATCGCTTCGAGCCGGGTCGCGAGGACGACGGCATCACCGTGCACGTCCCGCTCCACGCGCTCGAGCGGCTGCAGCCGGCGGGCTTTGACTGGCTCGTGCCGGGGCTGCGCGAGGAGCTCGTCACCGCCTTGATCCGCTCGCTGCCGAAGGACCTGCGGCGCCCGCTCGTGCCGATCCCGGAGACGGCGGCGCAGGTGGTGGGCGCCCTGCGTCCGCGCCGCGGCTCGCTCGTGGCCGCCGTCGCGCGCGAGATCGAGCACGTGCGGGGTGTGCACGTCGAGCCGCACCAATTCGATCTCGAGCGGCTGCCGGCGTACCTGCGCGTGCGCTTCGCCGTGGAGGATGCGCGCGGTGAGCTCCTCGCCGCGGGGGAGGATCTCGACGCGCTGCGCGACGAGCTGCGGCCGCGCCTGCGTGCCCAGCTGGCGGCCGCGACCGCGCCGTTCGAGCGCAGCGGCCTGCACGACTGGACCATCGGCGACCTGCCGCGCTCGATCGCGCTGCCCGGCACCGGCGAGAGCATTCGCGCCTACCCGGCGTTGGTGGACGAAGGCGACAGCGTCGCGGTCCGCGCGTTCGAGACACCGGGCGCGCAGGCGGCCGCGATGCACGCCGGAACGCGGGCGCTCTTGCGCTTCGTCGTACCGTCGCCGCTGCGGACGGTGCAGCGCAGGCTGTCGGGCCACGCCGCCCTGACGTTGGCGGGCGCGCCGCACGGCGGGGCCGCCGCCGTGCTCGACGACGCGCTGAACGCCGCGTTCGACGAGCTGATCGCCGCGGGGGGCGGCCCGGCCTGGGACGCAGCAGGCTTCGCAAATCTGCGGACCTACGTCGCGCAACGGCTGCCCGCCGCGACCGCGGCGATCGTCGCCGCCGCCCTGGAGGTGCTCGACGCCGCCGCGACGCTGCGCGCCCGGCTGGACGCCGTGCCCCCGGATCCGGCGCTCCAGCCCGCCCGCCTCGACGTCGCGGGCCAGCTCGGCAGCCTCATCCACCCCGGCTTCATCAGCGCGACCGGCACCGGCCGCCTGCCGGACGTCGTTCGCTACCTGCGTGCCGCCACCCGCCGCCTCGAGCGCCTGCCCGACGCGGTCGCCGCCGACCGCGACCGCATGAACTCCATCCACGAGCTCGAACGCGACTACCGCGCCCGCGGCGGCCGCGCCGCCGCGCCCGAGGTCCACTGGATGCTCCAGGAGCTGCGCGTCGCCCAGTTCGCGCAGGGCCTGGGGACGCGGGGGGCGGCGTCGGCGAAGCAGATCCGGCGCGCGCTGGCTGCAGCGTAGGTCCGGGCGCGCCGCGTGCGGATATCGCACCTTGCGCGCCCGCACCGGCTGAACGATCGTGGTCGTGGCGCGCCGGGTCCGGATATCGCACCTTGCGCGCCCGGACCGGCTGCGCGGTCGCGGTCGTGGCACGCCGGCCTGCGCGAGGGTCGGCGGCAAGGCGTAACGGAGCCGGCCTCAGCGCGGGCGGCATGCGCTGCGCGAACCCCCGCGCCCTGCGGCGGCGTGACGTCGCTGCGCAGTCGGAGGGAGTCCTACTCCGCGACCGAGGCAGCCGCGCAGCCCGCGTGGCCGCACTGGCACGAGTGCCCCTCGTGGTCGTGCCCCGCGTGCTCCTTGCAGTGGTCCGAGCAGAAGCCGTCCTCGCGCGCGGCGCACGTGCAGCCGGCTCCTCCGCAGGTCTCTTCAGCCATGACTCGCTCCCCTCGAAACTCGCCGTTGCAGGTCTGAGGCGGACCCTACCGGCCCGCGCAGAACGAACGCGTTCATGCGACCGCTTGGCACAGCGGGAGTCTGGGTAGCGTGCGGATCGACACAAGTCAGTCAAGAAAGGGGAGCCATGTCGACGCCGCAGGAACGAGTCGATTGGAACGCGGTTGAGCAGTCGCCGGAGTTCA
>DASZDB010000639.1:0-5426 GCA_035942495.1 Solirubrobacteraceae bacterium | reverse complement strand
AGCCACGACCGTCTGAACGTCAAACCCCGGAGCCGAGGAGGCACCATGCACGCACTGCTGTTCACAGTGACGATCCACGAACGTGAGGAAGCAGACAGGCTCTTGCACGAGCAACTCGTGCCCGCAATGTCGCAGGCACCCGGGTTTGTCGGCGGCTACTGGGTGAACCTCGGCGAGAACCAGGGAACCTCGATCATCGTTTTCGAGTCCGAGAACGCCGCACGCGACGTAGCGGATCACGCCAAGCCGCCTCCAACCGACTCGTTCACGGTCGAGAGCTTCGACATCGGAGAAGTCGTCGCGCACGCCTAGCAGCCAGCGACCTCGCTGGTCTGGGGCGGCATCGCGCTCCCTCCTTAGGCCGCCACGAAAACGATTCCGCCCGCGGCCGACGACGAGTTGTGCGCTGCCCGCCATGCGGCGGAGGAGTCGCTTCGTGCTCGTCGTCGCGGGGCCGCAGGACGCCGGCGCTGCAGCGGCGCTCCATGAGCCGGTCCTTCAGCGGAGTGCCTTGAGGAGGTTGATCACCGCAGCGGCGAGCGCCTGCGGCAGGCGCTCCGTCAGCGCCCGACGAGCCGGTGGGATCAGGATGAGTTCGTCTGCGCGAGGTCCTCGAGGCTGATGATCACGGCGCCATCATGGCCGTTGCGCGTGATCACAACGCGCTCGTGCTCCCGCTCAATCCGATCGACGACTTCGGACAAGTGATCGCGCACCCACCGCAAGGGCTCAGTGGACATGGCCACAATTGTGGCCAGGACGTGACGTTCCTGTCGGAGCGACGTGAACTGGACAGTCGGCGCGAGCCTCGAGGATGCGCTGGCGATCCTCATCTGTCGCTGGCAAGCGGGCGTCGTTGCGGAGACGGCGAGCGACGCGGCCACGGGGGGAGCGACTGCGTGAACCGTGGCTCGATCGCCTCGGCGGCCTACGCTCGCAGGCGAGCGCTCTCCGACCGAGGAGTTTCGATGACCGCAGGCGACGTGACGGCAGACGGACGGGCGCGCGTGCTCGTCGACGGCAACGAGATCCCACTGCTCGGGCTCGGTGTCTGGCAGGTGCGCGACGACCGGGAGTGCCAGGACGCGGTGCGCTGGGCGCTGCAGGCGGGCTATCGCCATATCGACACCGCGCAGGCCTACGGCAACGAGGAGAGCGTGGGCCGCGCCCTGCGCGACAGCGGGGTGCCGCGCGAGGACGTGTTCATCACGACGAAGTTCTACCCCCGCCGCCGGAAGGACGCCGCGGCGGAGGTGCAGCGCAGCCTCCAGCGGCTCGGCGTGGACTTCGTGGACCTCTACATCATCCATTGGCCGCGCGGCGGTCCGACCTGGGCCTGGGACGGGATGCAGCGCGCGCACGAGCGCGGCCACGCCCGCTCGATCGGCGTGTCGAACTACAGCGTCGCCGAGCTCGACGCGCTCCTCGCGGTCGCCGACGCGCCGCCCGTCGTCAACCAGGTGCAGTTCAGCCCGTTCGAGTACCGGCGCAGGCTGCTCGCCGCCTGCGAGGAGCGCCACGTGGCGATCGAGGCCTACAGCCCGCTCGGCACGGGCCGCCACCTCGGCGATCGAGCGGTCGGCGAGATCGCGGCGCGCTTGGGGCGAACGCCGGCGCAGGTCCTCCTGCGCTGGTGCCTGCAGCGCAACCTCGTCGTCCTCCCGAAGTCCACGCACCAGCCGCGGATCGAGGAGAACGCCCAGGTCTTCGACTTCACGCTCTCCGACCAGGACATGGCCGCGCTCGACGCGCTTGACCGGACCAGGGGGACCGACCAAGCGCGCGAACGCAAGTGGTGGTGAGCGTCGGCCGCTAGCGGCGGTGCGCCTGGGGTTCCACGGCGCGAAGACGCCGCGCGGGTTGGGGTCAGGTCGTGAGGGCGGCCGCGGTCGTCCGCGGCCGTGTCGTCGCGGCGCGGCGCTCGTGGGCCACGATCACGATCGCGAAGGCAATCAGCCACAGGCTCCACAGGATGTAGCCGATGAAGTTCGCGGCGTCGATGACGGCAGCCCGAGTGGCGAGAGCACGCCGGCGAGGACGAGCGCTGCCGAGCCGAGGGCGGGGAACCAGCGGCCGGCGTAGCGGCGCCCGAGCGCGACGATGACGAGAACCGTCCAAGTCGCGGTCAGGGCGTAGCCGAGGGTCTCGCCGACGGCGGTGCCGAGGATGTCGCTCGCCGTCGTGAACGAATCGCGGCACGCTCGGGCGTCGCCCGCGAGATCGGCGCCTATGGCAGCGATGATCACTACGACTTCGTGCTCGACCAACTCGTCGGTGGGCTGCGCGCCGTGACCGCTCGTTCCCCGCCGGACAACTAGCCGCCGCGAGTGCTCAGTTCGCCTCGCGGCGCCGCGCGCGTTCCTGACGCTCGCGCTCGCGAGCCAGAGCGCGGTCCGCTTCGCTCGGGGGTGCCGTCCCGTTGTCCGAGGGCCGCGGGCGGGGCTTGGGCGCCCGCACGCGCGTGGGCGGCGACACGCGTGGCGCACGCGGTTCGCGCGGCAGCTTCGGCGCGCGCTCCCGCGGTTGGCTGCCCGGCCCCGCCAGCCCGACCCCGGCTGCCACCACGCCGGCGACGACCGCGACGATCAGCCAGTCGACCACTGGCACGTAGCGCCGGCGCGCCGTCGTCCCGTCGGCCGTCGTGTACGTGCAGGTGCGCGTCAGCGGCGGGGCGAACGACGGCGACGACGAGCTCTGGCTGCCCGCCGGCAGCCGGCCGACGTCGGGGCACGCGTCGCCGATCGGCTTGACCAGCCAGACGCCGAGGACCCCGATCGCGAAGACGACGAGCGCCGCCCGCATCGCGCCGCGGTTCATCGCAGGTCGAAGCGACAGCCGCTGAAGTACTCGCCGCCGGCCGAGGCGAGGAAGGCGACGAGCGCCGCGAGCTTGTCGTCGGTCGTGCGCGGCCCGGGGGTGATCGCGACCGCGCGGACGCCGAAGCGCGCCCATTCGACCGCCACGGTCCGCGCGAGGTTCTCGAGCGCCGCCGCCGCGGCGCCCGCATGCTCACCGGCGTCCGCGCGCGGTGCGACGAGGACGAGCTTCCCGCCCGCCGCGCCGCCGCCCTCCACAAGCCAGTCGCGCTGCGCCACCGCCAGCACCTCAGCCCACGCGCCGTCCAACGCGGCGCGCAGGCCGTCGAGCCCGCCGGCGCCAAAGCTCGCCGCGGCATCGATCACGAGCACGTCGACCCGCCCGCCATCGGCGGTGACGATCGTTGCGCCCGCGTCCGCACAGGCCGCGGCGCAGGCGCCGGCCGCGACGACGGCGCACCCGTCGAGCGCGCCCGGCCGGAGCAGCGACGTCGCGGTCATGGCGATGAGGCTATCCGCGCGGCAGACGCGCGAACACGCTGACGACCGCGATCGTCGGCAGGCTCAGCCCAGGCTCAGCGCCCTGACGCCGTTCGCGCCCGCCGCGCCCCGGCCGAACGGGCAGCCGCCGGAGAAGAGCGGGATGCTGCGCGCCCGCTCGAGGTATGTCACGCCGTCGGTGTCGCCCGTGCCGCGGCGCTCGCCGAGCATCCGCACGGCGATGCTGTGGTGGGTCTTGCGCCACTTGGCGACCGCGGCCGCGAAGCCGTCCATGGCCGCCGACAGCGCGGTGTGCTCGTCTGGGCTCAGCAGGCCCGCCGCGATCGCGTTGCGCAGGGCCTCGTCGATGCTCGGCTGGCCGGCGACCACGCCCTCCCGGATCTCGGGGACCGAGCGGTAGGCCGGCGAGTCGAGACGGTCGGCGTCGGGGCGCCGGCACAGGCTCTCGAGGCGCTTATAGCTGCGCGACTGAATGGCGCTGGCGCCGTCGGTGTACTCGCGGAAGCGCAGGAACGCCTCCGGTTGCATCGTCGCCACGAGCGACCACAGTGGCGACGCCTCGCCGAATGTCGCCGCGGCCGCGCCGAGCGCCTCGATCGCAAGCGCCGCCCGGCCGCCGGACAGCGCCGCGATCGCCGCGGCGAGCTGGACGCCGATCTGCGCGAACACCGTCTCGTAAGACTGCAGCGCGCGGATGAACATGTACTCGTCGTGGACGAGCGAGACGGGGATGGCGGTGAGCTGCAGCGTGCGCCGTTCAGCCGCCGTCGCGCCCGACAGGACGGCGCGCTGCACGCGCGCAGCCGTGGCCAGCGGGTCGTCGGGGTCGACGTCGACGTCGATGCTGAGGCGGTCGAGCGCGGGCAGCATCGCGCGCAGCGCGTGGCGGCAGCGCTTGGCGGTGATGCGCGCGTCGGGCCGCAGCTCGGGCATCAGGCCCACGCAGCCGTGGGCGGTCCCCAGCTCGAAGCGCAGCACGTCGGCCATGAGCAGCGCGATCAGTCGGTCGCGCGTGTGCGCGGCATGACGCGGGTCCGGGCAACCGTCTGCGCCCGGCAGGCCGAGCTGCTCGACGGCGAGGTAGCTCGGGTTGTCATAGCGGCCGTCGAACTTGTCGAGCGCCGTGTCGAGGAATCGCGCGAGCCGGCGGTGGGCCGGGCATCCGCGCGGGACGTCGCGGCGCACGCCGTCGAGATCGGCGAGCAGCTCGTCGCCCACGAAGTGCTTTCCGACGGCGCGAAACGCCGCCACGACGGCGTCGTACGGGAAGGCGTCGGGATGGCGGCCGGCGCGCCAGGCGGCGAGTTCGAAGCGGGCGATGGCGAGGTGTGAGTTCACGTGCGGCACCTGGGTCGTCGGGGTGTGCGACAAGGCTCGCCGCGCGCGCGGTGCGCGAGTAGACACCCAAGGCCTGGTCCACGCCACCCCCTTGCCGCTGCGGCCGACCGCGCGGTGCGGAGCCGCCCGACTCAGGGCTTGGGAGGGGCGCGACCGTAAGTCGCCTCTCCGGCGACCAGTGAGTTTCGGCTCCGTGCGCGGTCTATAGAGCGAACCCCTTCGAGCAGAGGAGCCGGTCATGTTCACGAACACCAGGGCGTACAGCGGTTTCGCGGTGGACGACGTAGCCAGGGCACGCGAGTTCTACGGCGACACGCTCGGGCTGCGAACGTCGGACAGCTATGGCCTTCTGATCCTGCACCTCGCCGGCGACCGCGACACGCTCGTCTACCCCAAGCCCGACCACGAGCCCGCCACGTACACGATCCTGAACTTCCCGGTCGACGACATCGACGAGGCCGTCGACGCGCTCATCGCCCGCGGGGTCGACTTCCAGCGCTACGACGACGGCGAGCAGGACGAGAAGGCCATCTTCCGCGGGGACGGGCCGTACATCGCCTGGTTCAGGGATCCGGCCGGCAACCTGCTCTCGGTCCTCCAGGAGAAGTAGCCGTCGCGAGCAGGCGGTGTTTCGGCGTTGGCTGACGAAGCACACGGCGGCGCCTGGTAGACAACGCCGCATGCAACGCATCAGCCTCACGAACCCGGCCTTCGAGTACGACGGCGCCGATCCGCCCGGCATGCGCTCGGGGCTGCACCGCTTCGGCCGGC
>DASZDB010000638.1:0-1530 GCA_035942495.1 Solirubrobacteraceae bacterium | reverse complement strand
CCCGCCCCGATGGCCGCTTGAGGCGGGCGGGGGTGTGTCGATTACGCCTCGCGGGCCGAGGCTAAATCGACTCACCCCGGCCACAGACGCGGGCCCGACCATCCGGCTGTAGCCGAACTGACCCACATCCTCATCGATGCTGTTGACCTCGAGATCGCCACGGCTACGCGCCGCGAAGCGCACCCGACCGCCTCCCGTTTGGCGCAAGTTTCGCTGTCGCGCCGCGTTGTGAGCCATATGCCCCGCCCGTGGGAAGGCGGTGGCCCGGCACGGTGGACCGGGGTGGGTCCGCCGCAGCCAAAGACATGACGGGTCCGCTGCCTGGCGGGCCCGTCGTGTTTCGAGCGCGTCAGCGCGCGTAGAACTCCGCCGGATATAGGCCGCGGCCGGCCTTGCGCCCCAGCGCGCCCTCGGCGCAGAGCTCGCGCAGCGAGTCGGGCACGTTCGCTCCGATCGCGTCGCCGATCGCCACCGACACATCCAGGCCGATGTAGTCCAGCAGCCCGATGGGGCCCATCGGGTGCGCCGCGCCGAGCTGCATGCACGTGTCGATCGACGCCGGCGGCAGACCGGTCTGCTCCATGAAGTCCACCGCGCTGAAGAGGTAGGGAAACAGCAGCCGGTTGACGACGAAGCCCGCGAGATCGGGCACCTCGACGGCCTCCTTGGCGAGCTCCTCGCACAGCGCCGCCGCGCGCTCGCGCGTCGCATCGGACGCCGCGTCGGGATAGGCGAGCTCGACGAGCTTCATGCGCGGGACCGGGTTGAAGACGTGCAGGCCGACGAACCGCTCGGCGTGGCCGGACGCCGCGGCGAGCTCGGAGACCGACAGCGACGAGGTCGTGGTGCTGAGCACCGCGTCGGGTGACGCCAGCGCGCCGAGGCGGCCCAGCAGCTCGCTCTTGAGCGCGGTGTCCTCGGAGATCGCCTCGACGATGAACGTCGCGCCGGCCAGCGCGTCGAAGTCGGTCGTCACGGTGACGTTGGCGGGGTCATAGCCCTCGCCGAGCTTGTCGCAGGCCTTCGCGATCGCTTTCGTTGCGCGTGCGGCCGAGGCGTCCGATCGAGCCCACAGCACATGGCCCGGACTCGTCGTCGCGCACGCCGCCAGCCCACTCGCGATCGCGCCGCTGCCAGCGATTCCCAGCTTCTCTGCCACCAAAATCCCCCCTCTGGTGCCCGTCTCCCCGGCACTGCACCGGAAGACGAAGCACGCTTGACCCGCCAGTCAGTCGCGTACCTTAGCCTTGTTCGCATGAGCGCACAGCAAGGCCGCGAGGTCGTCATCGTCGAAGCCGTCCGCACGCCGATCGGGCGTGGTCACCCCGAGAAGGGCTACTACAAGGACACGCACCCCAACGAGCTGCTGGGGACGTGCTTCACCGAGCTCATCGCGCGCGCCGGGATCGACCCGGCCGAGGTCGAGGACGTCATCGCCGGCTGCGTGCAGCAGATCGGCGAGCAGTCGTGGAACGTCGCGCGCAACGCGTGGCTGCAGGCGGGCCTGCCGATCGAGGCCGCCGCGACGAC
>DASZDB010000637.1:0-5975 GCA_035942495.1 Solirubrobacteraceae bacterium | reverse complement strand
CGGCGTGAAGGTCATGTCGATCGGCTTCTTCGTCGAGGAGGACGCCGCGGTCGTCTGGCGCGGGCCGATGCTGCACAAGGCGCTCACGCAGTTCCTCGAGGACGTCGCCTGGGGCGAGCTGGACTACCTGCTCGTCGACCTGCCGCCCGGCACCGGCGACGTCTCGATGACCCTCGCCCAGCTGCTGCCGCAGGCGCAGTTCATCATCGTCACGACGCCACAGCCGACGGCGCAGAAGGTCGCCCGCCGCGCGGCGCAGATGGCGGGCAAGGTCTCGCTCGAGATCGCGGGAATCATCGAGAACATGGCCGGCTTCACGACACCCTCCGGTGAGCGCTTTCAGATCTTCGGAGAGGGCGGCGGCCAAGCGCTGGCCGACGAGCTCGACGTCCCGCTGCTGGGCAAGGTGCCGCTGACGATGCCCCTGCGCGCGCAGGCCGACGACGGGACGCCGCTCGTCTTCACCGATCCCGACGACCCGGCCGCGCAGGCGATTCGCCACGCGGCGCGCGGGATCGTCGCGATGAGCCCGGTGGAGCTGCCGGTGCTGCAGGCACCGGCGCCCACGGGCATCAGCTTGCCGATGGTCAGCGTCGACCCGCGACGCTAGCCCACTTCGTCCAGCGCGCCGGTGTGGACGTCGTAGACGAAGCCGCGCACGCTGTCCTTGTTCGGGATGAAGGGACTCGCCTTGATCCGCGCGATCGACTGGCGCACGTCCTCCTCGAGGTCGGGGAACGCCTCGGCGGCCCACTCGGGCTTGATGCCGGTGTCGTCCTGCACCTGGCGCTTGAACTCGTCGTCGGTGAACGTGAGCATGCCGCAGTCCGTGTGGTGGATGAGCACGATCTCCTCCGTGCCCAGCAGGCGCTGGGAGATCGCCAGGGAGCGGATCTCGTCGTCGGTGACGACGCCGCCGGCGTTGCGGATGACGTGGGCGTCGCCCTCCTGCAGCCCCAGCAGCCCGTAGGGGTTCAGCCGCGCGTCCATACACGCGAGCACCGCGACCTTGCGGCCCGGGGGCAGCGGCAGGTCGCCCTTGTCGAAGCTCGCGGCGTAGCCCTTCGCGTTCTCCAGCAGCTCGTCGGTGACGCTCATGCGGTGGACCTCCTCGTAATTAGCCAATTGTCGACCAGCAAAGACTAGATTAGATAACCGCGTCTGCGGGCGCCAGATCTGTCCTAGAGTCGCGGCGAACGGAGAGGAGGCGACGTTGGCCAAGGTGACCGGGATCGGCGGGTTCTTCTTCCGCGCGCTGGACCCCGACGCGCTCAACCGCTGGTACGCCGAGCATCTCGGCGTCGTGATGATCGAGTCGCGCACGTATGACGACCCGGGCTGGTTTCAGGAGCGGGGCGAGACGGTGTTCGCCGCCTGCTCGGTGGACTCCGAGATGTTCGGTCCGCTTGCGAAGTCCTGGATGATCAACTTCCGCGTCGACGACCTCGACGGGATGGTCGAGCGCCTGCGCGGCGCCGGCATCGCCGTGGAGCCGCACGCCGACTCCTATCCCAACGGTCGCTTCGCCGAGCTGCAGGATCCTGAGGGAAATCGCATCCAGCTCTGGGAGCCGAATGCGGCCTCCACCGCGCGCGATCCGAACGCGCGTGAAGCTCGCCCCTGATCAGCCGCTGGACTTGAAGTAGTCCGCGTTGATCTGCGTGTAGTTCTGCCACTCCTCCGGCAGCTGGTCCTCCGCGAAGCACGCGTCCACCGGGCAAGCCTCGACGCAGGCGTCGCAGTCGATGCACTCGTCCGGGTCGATGTAGAGCATCTCGACCTTGTCGTAGTCGGGCTCGTCGGTCGTGGGATGGATGCAGTCGACGGGGCACACCTCGACACACGAGTTGTCTTTCGTGCCGATGCAGGGCTCCGCGATCACGTATGCCATGAAGCAGTCGATTCCTTCACTGTGGTCTGAAGTCGGACGGGCCGGACATAGTATCCAGCCGTGTTTTCGACCCCGGGCCACGCGTGCTGCTGCTGACAGGCGCCACGGGACTCATCGGCCGCGCGCTGCTGCGCCGCCTGACGACCGCGGGGGAGCCGGTGCGCTGTCTCGTGCGCGATCCGCGCCGGCTGGGCTCAGATCGCGTGCGCGTGCAGATCGCGCTGGGCGACCTCGCCGACCCGCCGTCGTTTCGCAACGCGATGCGCGGCGTACGGACCGTCGTTCACCTCGCCGGCGCGATCCGCGACCAGCCGCTCGGATCGATCGAGGAGCTCAACGGGATCGCGACGTGGCGCATGGTCCAGGCGGCCGAGCGCGCGGGCGTCGAGCACTTCGTCTTCACGAGCGCGCTCGGCGCCGTGAGCCACGACCGCACCCGCTACCTGCGCGCCAAGGCGCTGGCCGAGCGCGCAGTGCTCGCCTCCGACGTCCGCCACACGGTGTTCGCGCCGTCGCTGTACTACGCGCCGGGCGACCCGTTCCTCACGCTGCTGGAGCGGATGGCGATGGTGCTCCCCGCGGTCCCGGTCAGCGGCCGGGCGCTCTACCAGCCGATCTGGGCCGAGGACGTCGCGGAGGCGATCGCCGCGTCGCTGAACGGCGCCGGCAACGGCCGCGACCGCTATGAGCTGGCCGGGCCGCAGACGCTCTCCTACCGCGAGATCGCCGAGATCGCGCTGCGTGCCGCCGGCCGCTCGCGCCCGCTCGTCAACGTGCCGACGCCGATCGTCAGCCGCGGCCTGCGCGTCGTCGAGACGTTCATGCAGTCGCGCGCGCCGGCGACGTGGGACGAGGCCGAGCTGCTCGAGGTCTCGCGAACCTCGCCGCGCGGCACCGCGGACGCCGAGTCGCTGGGGGTCAGGCCTCGCACGATGCGCGAGGTGCTGGGAGCCGACGAGCCCTAGGTCCGCGCGAGCGGCGCCACGCGACCGGCCCACGGCGCGGCGGCCTCGACCTGCGCCGCCAGCGCCAGCAGCGCCCCCTCCTGCGCCGGCCGCCCGATGAGCTGCACCGCGAGCGGCAGGCCGTCGTGCTCGTACAGCGGCAGCGAGATCGCGGGTGAGCCGGTCACGTTGCTGACCGCCGTGTAGGGGGTGAAGTGCCCCGAGCGGTCGAACGTGCCCAGCGGGTCCGGGCCGCACGGGTCGAGGTCGCCGATCGGCGGAGGGGGCTGAGCGAGCGCGGGTGTCAGCAGGGCGTCATACGGCGCTGCCCACGTCGTGATCGCGCGCGCGTACGCCTGCAGGCGGTATCCCGCGACCGTCGCCTGCACAGCGCTCATCTCGTTGCACAGCGTCCACAGCGCCCAGCTCAGCGGCTCCATGTCGGTCTCCCGTGGCGCGCGGCCGGCGAGCAATCCCGCGGAAGCGATCGAGGAGCAGATCGCGGGCCCGAACGCCTGGGTGAAGAGCTCGAGCAGGCCGCCCTGCCGCCAGGGCGGCTGCACCTCCTCGACGTCGTGGTTGAGGTCTTCGAGCAGCCGCGCCGCGTCGTGCACGGCGCGCGCGCAGGCCGGGTGCAGCTCGGACTCGACCAGCGGCATGAGCGTCGTGACGCCGATCCGCAGCCGGGGCGGGCGGGATTGGAGTCCACGCGCGGCGCTGACCGCGAACGGCTCGCGTGGCGGCGGCGCCCACGAGGCGTCGCCAACCTCGCTGCCGGCGAGGACGTCGAGCAGCATCGCCGTTTCGCGCACGGTGCGCGTCAGGACTCCGTCGACGACGAGGAACTGCTCGCCGACGTCGGGCGCGAGCGAGATCCGCCCGCGCTGCGGCTTCAGGCCGACGAGGCCGCAGCAGGCGGCGGGGATCCGCAGCGAGCCACCGCCGTCGTTGCCCTGGGCGAGCGGCACCATCCCTGCCGCGACGGCCGCCGCCGAGCCGCCCGAGGAGCCGCCTGGGGTGCGAGTGAGGTCCCAGGGATTGCGCGTCGGCCCGAAGCGGCGGCCCTCCGTGACGGGCAGGATGCCCCACTCCGGGAGGGTCGTCGTGCCGACGATGACGAAGCCGGCCGCGCGCAGGCGGCGCGTGACGTTGTGGTCGTGCTGCGGGCGGAAGTCGCCCGACAGCGCGGCGCCGGTGGTGAGCCGCAGGCCGGTCACGGCGCGGTTGTTCTTCATCGCGATCGGCACGCCGGCGAACGGGCGCTCGTCGCCGGCGCCGATCTGCGCCGCCACGGCGCGGGCACCCGCGTCGTCGACGTCGACGAACGCGTTGACCTGCGGCTGCAGCGCGTCGATGCGAGCCAACGCGGCGTCGACGAGCTCGGTGGCGGCGAGCTCGCCCGCCCGCACGAGCGCGGCCAGCTCGTCGGCCGGGCGCAGCATGAGTCCGGCGGCGGCGGTGGTCATGGCGCCGGCGCCGCCGGTCCGACGGCGGCGGCGACCGCCACCGTCCGCGCCGCGAGAAACGGCACGGCGACGACGGGCTCGCCGGTCAGCGGCGAGAAGGCGACGCGGCTGCCCTGCGCCGCGAACACGTTGCCCGGCGTCAGGCGGTCGGGGCGGCCAAATGCGCCGCCGCGGCGGCGCACCGCGGCGAACGTCGCGAAGAGCAGCGGCCGGGCGGCGGTCGGGCGCGGCGCGGTGTACGTGATCGCGATCGCCCCGCGCTCGTCGGTGGCCGCGTCATCGAGCACCGCGCGGCGCTCGCGCGAGAGCACGAGCGCGCTGCGCGAGGCACCCTTCCCGACGCGGGCGAACTTGACCGCCTGCCGGCCGCTGCGCGTGCGGCCGGACCGTCCAATCGGTCCGGTCCAGGCGACGTACGTCGCGCCGTTGCTGTCGGCGATCGGCAGCACGGGCGCCGCGCGGGAGGCCACGCCGGTCGGACCGCAGCGACGCTCGAGCGTGCGGCTGCGCCACGCGCCGTCGGCGGCGCGCATCGACACGCCGCACGGCCGGCCGGGGCTGCCCCACGTCGCGACGACGCGGCCGTTGCGCGCGAGGAGCACCGACAGCCGCAGGCCCTGGATCGTGCGCTTCGGGCCGAAGCGCACGATCCGGCTCCACTCGCCCCCGGCCGGCCGGACGCGTCCGGCGAGCCGCGTGCCGGCGCGCCAGACCAGCGCGCGGGCGCCGCGGGCGTTGATCGCCACCGCGGCGGTCTTGCCGACGGCGAGCTCGCGCAGCGGCCCGAACTTCCCGCCGGCGCTGCGCTCGGCGACGCGCACGAACGGCGAGCGCTCCGTCGTCCAGGCGGCGATCGCGTCGCCGCGGTCGTTGGCGGCCGACCAGTGTGCGACGACGAAGTCGTCGAGCGACCCGAAGGCGTCAAATCCGCCGTCGGACTGGCCCTCGGCCGTGATCAGCCGGCGCTTGCCGGTCGCCGAGCGAGCCTCGCGCGCGACGAGCAGCGCGCTCACCGAGCCGAACAGATGGACCTGCATCGTGGCGGGCTGGATGCCGCGCAGGTCGGTCGGGCGCTGCCAGGCGCCCGTCGCATCGCGGGTGGCGAGGCCGCCGAAGACGGGCGGGACATGGTCGCGGTGCGCGCCGTTCCAGCTCAGCAGCCCGTGCCCGCGGCCGTCGAAGTCGATGTCGTGCAGCTCGGCCACGCCCGTCGAAGCGGCGATCGGCTCCAGGCGCCAGGTCGCGGCGTGCGCGCCCGCTGGCGCGGCGAGGGCCACGAGCGCGACGGCGCACGCCGTCCAGCGGGCGGTGAGCCGGAAGGTGCTGGGCGCGTCGCTCATGCCCCGGTGGGGCTTGTCAGAACGTTCCACCCGCCAAGACCGGCGCCGATCACCCGGCGCCCGGCAGTTCCGGCGCCACGTCCCGAGAAGCCCCACGGCGGGCAACCTACCGCGTCCACAACGACGAAGGGCCCGACGCGAACGCCGGGCCCTTGGAACTAAGCCAGCGGGCGCCGTGCTGCGGCACCACACAGCTTGCTTACATCATGCCGCCCATTCCGCCGTCGCCGCCCATGCCGGGGATGGACATCTCCTTGCCCTCGATCTCGCAGACGATCGCCTCGGTGGTGAGGATGTTCTTCGCGATCGAGGCGGCGTTCTGCAGCGCCGACCG
>DASZDB010000636.1:0-1806 GCA_035942495.1 Solirubrobacteraceae bacterium | reverse complement strand
AGCTTCACCGCCGGGTTGGCCGACGCGAGGTGTTGCTGTAACCAGATCACCTGGTCGCCGCTTGACCCCTTGCGCAGCGCCGGCCAGCCGGGGTCCGGCAGGATCACGGGCGCGGGCGCGGGCTCGGAGAGCACGGTCCAGGCGGCGGCGCTCGACGCCTGCCAGCTCCACCACGACAGCCCGCGCGCGCCGTAGCCGGCCCACAGCGCGCGGAAGCGCCGCAGGTCGGCGGCCTTCGGCGCGTCGTAGGTCTGGCCGAGCGGCGCGATCGGGGTTGCGTAGATGCGGTTGTTCGCGACGGTCTTGGCGCTCACCGCGTCGACCGACCCGCCGATCGCCTTCCAGTAGACCTGCGGCAGGTTGGCCTGCGCGCCGCCGGGGCCGAGGAAGACCGAGTAAGGCAGGCGCGGGTGGTAATCGACGTACGGAAACGACGTGAAGCCGACCGGGTAGTTCGGGCCGATCGCGCCGCGCAGCGCGGCGAGGTAGCGCTGCGCTGCGGCGTAGCGCCCCTCGTACTTCGTCTCGGCGTCGATCACGAAGCAGTCCGCGCCCGCGGCGACCGACGCGGCGGCCGCGCCCGCCTCGGCCTCGGGATCGGCGCCGTAGACGAACTGCCACCCGCAGGCGCGCAGGCCGCGGGCGTGCAGCTCGGCGATGAGCTGCGGCGTGAACTGGGCCCAGACCTGGCCGCCGTCGGCGCTCTTGACGAAGACCGTGTCGACGCCGGCCGCCTTCGCGCGTGCGGCGATCGCGTCGAGGTCGCCGCCCTCGCTCTTGTTGACATACCAGATCCACATCCCGTTCCCGGCGAACACCGGCGGCAGCTCGCCCGGGCGGGCGGCGCTCAGCGACGGCAGCGGCGCGAGCGCGACGACCCTGATGTTGCGCTTGTTCGAGCGCCGGCCGCGGCCGTCGCGCACGGTGACGCCGACCGTGCCGAGCGCCGTTCCGGCCGGCACGCGCACCGTCCACCCGCCGCGGGAGCGCACGAGCTTCGTCGCCAGCGCGCCGCGCGACCAGCGAAAGCTCACGCGCATGTTGCGCTTCAGGCCGCGTCCCTGCAGCTGGATCTGCTTGCCGACGGCGACGCGCACCCCCTGCCGGCAGGCCTTCGCCGTGACCGGCACGCAGCGCAGCCCGGTCAGCCGCGGCGCTTTGGACGCCGCCTGCGCGCTGCCCGCGACGCCGAGCACAACGAGCACGGCGAGCACGAACACCAGCCCGCAGACGATCGTCGCGACTCGCAGCTTCATGGAACGTTGCAACAGGCGCGCGGCACCGGAGTAGCGTCGCAGCGCGCAGGCGGCGCGCTGCAAGCGACGGTTCAGAGCGGCGGCGCAGGCGCCGGGGGCTACCAGCGGTAGTGCGCGAAGGCCTTGTTGGCCTGAGCCATGCGGTAGATGTCGTCCTTGCGCTTGTACGCGCCACCTTGCTGGGACTGGACATCCATGAGCTCGTTGGCCAAGCGCTGGGCCATCGTGCGCTCGCGGCGCTGGCGGGCGAACTCGACGAGCCAGCGCACGGCGAGCGTGCGGGCGCGGCGCGAGGGGACCTCGACGGGCACCTGGTAGGTCGCGCCGCCGACACGGCGCGAGCGGACCTCGAGCACCGGGGTCAGGGCCTTGATCGACACCTCGAGCTGCTCGACCGGGTCCTTGCCGTTGCGCTCGCCGATGATCGCCAAGGCGTCGTAGACGATCTTCTCGGCGACGGACTTCTTGCCGTCGAGCATCACGCGGTTGATGACCTGCTGGACGATGCGCGACCGATGCAGGGGGTCCGGCTCGATCGGCCGGATCGTTG
>DASZDB010000635.1:0-2061 GCA_035942495.1 Solirubrobacteraceae bacterium | reverse complement strand
ATGCCGACGGCGCCCCGTTCATCCTGCATCCGCTCGAGGTGGCGTCGCTGCTGAGCTCGTGCGGCTGTCGCGACGAGCTGACCGCGGCAGCGGTTCTGCACGACACGCTGGAGGACACGGAAGCGACGGGCGATCAGCTGCGCACCGAGTTCGGCGACGATGTGGCTCGACTCGTCGACTGCCTGACCGAGGACGCGCGGATCGAAGACCCCTGCGACCGCAAGTCGGCGCTGCGCAGCCAGGTCGCGGGCGCCGACGACGACGCGGCGAAGATCTACGCGGCCGACAAGCTCGCCAAGACCCGCGAGCTGCGCATCCGGCTGAACGCGGAGCCGAGCTTTGCCCTGCGACCGGACGGGCAGCGCAAGCTCGAGCACTACTGGCGCAGCCTCGCGATGCTCGAACGCACGCTCGCCGGCGACCCGCTCGTGCGCCAGCTTCGCTTCGAGCTCGAGGCGATCCGCGACCTCCCGCCACGCGACGCGAGCCGGGCCGCGCTCGCACGAGCGTCCAGTGCTTGCGCATGACGTTTGGACCGTGGAGAGCCTGGTGAACATTCCTACGTGACGAACGCTCGAACATCTGACTCCAGCCGGACCCTCATCGGCGCGGCCGTCGCGGGTACGCCGGCCGACGCCGATCCGCCGCCGCCGCCCGCGCCGCCCGATCCCGCGCGGGAACGCTTTCGTCTCATCGCCGGTGAACCGATCTCGGTGGGAATGCGCCGGATCGCCGGCGGGCAGCTCGCCGGGGCCGCGGACAAAGTGGCTGCTGCCGACGAAGCCGACCTTGGCCCCGCGGTGCACTCTGCCCGCAAGTCGATCAAGCGCGTGCGTGCGGCGCTGCGGCTGTCGCGCTCGGCGATCGACGAGCAGGTCTACGCCCGCGAGAACCTGCAGCTGCGCACCGTCGCCGGGACGCTCGCGCCGGCGCGTGACGCGCGCGTGCTGCTCGAGACGCTGGACGCCCTGACGGCGAAATTCCCCGGCGATCTACCTCCCCACATCGTCGCCGAGCTGCGCTCGCGTCTACACGACGAGCACGAACGGGCCTTGGAGGCGCTGGTGGCAGAGGATGTGGCGCCGACAGCGATCCGCGAACTCGCAGAGGCGGGTGCGCGAACCGACGAGTGGAGGTTCGAGGGCGACGATTTCGGCGCGCTCGAGCCGTCGCTGCGGCGCATCTATCGCCGGGGACGCACGCGGCTGCGCACCGCCCGAGCCGAGCCGACGGCCGAGCACCTGCATGACTGTCGCAAGCGCGTGAAGGACCTCTGGCACGTGGCGCAGATCCTGCAGCCGGCCGATCCGAAGCGTATGAAGCGCCTGTCGCGCCGCGCGCACAAGCTCGCCGACCTGCTCGGCGACCACCACGACCTCAGCGTCCTGCGCGACTACGTCGAGGTGCATCCGCATCACTTCGAGGACCTGCCCACGCGCGACGTGCTGCTCGCGGTGATCGACCGCCGCCGCAAGCGGCTGGCTCGCCGGGCGCTGAAGCTCGGCCGCGATGTCTACAAGCGCCCGCCCAAGCGCTTCGTCGCCCAGGTCGAGCGCGGCTGGGGCAAGCGCCTGCAGGTGAGCTGAGCCGGCCCTACGGGTCCAGGTCGTGCCCGGCGGAACGAGCCGGCGTGCAGCGGGCCGGTGACGCGAACTCCCAGAAGGAATCGAAGTTCTCCCACCGGGCGTCGTTCGGGTCGTAGCGGTGCGCGGCACAGAAGTGCACGTCGGCCGTGACCCACACGACTGTTGCGGAGCCCGCCTGCTTGATGTGCGACAGCAGACCGGCCCCAGCGCGGCCCGCTGACGCGGTTCTCAGACGGCCGCGCACCGGCCGAGCGCCACACGCGCACACACAATCTTCACACCGCCCGCGGCGTTGTGCGGCACCGTCCGCCGCCTAACCAGAACTCGGAGGCAGGTATGCAGACCCGCAGAACGTTGTTGCGCCGCGGCGCGGTCGGAGCAGGCGGAGCGCTCGCGCTGACGCCAGTCGCAAGCGCCCTGGCACAGTCTGGCCGTCAGGCGGGGTACGGCCCGCTTGTGGAGGACTCGGCGGGGC
>DASZDB010000634.1:0-2498 GCA_035942495.1 Solirubrobacteraceae bacterium | reverse complement strand
CAGCGCGTAGAGCTGCGCGTGCGCGGGGGCCGGCGCCGCCAGTCCGTCCGCGGGCTGCTCGTCGACGCACACGTGGACGTACGCGGCGCCCGCGTGCGCGCGCATGCGCTCGCGCCACACCTCGACGGCGGCCTTGACCTGCTCGACCGTGAGCTCGGCAAGCGCGGTGACGGGCAGCGGGTGGCTGACGATCACCTCGTGCGCGGCGGCGGCCGCGAGCGCCGTGTAGAGGGCGGGCTGCGCATCGGGCGGCGGCGCGGCGGCGCCCGGCACGAGGAGTGGTGCGCCGGCGGCAGGCGCGCCGTCCGTTGCGATGATCGCGCGCAGGCCGGACAGCGGGTCGATGCGGATTTCAGTCACGGCGCGGTTTCACCGATGGACCGGCGCCCACGCCGACGCACCCGCGCGCGGGGACAGCGCACTCACCCGCGACCCAGCGCGTAGCGGTCGATCTCCGCGGCGAGCTGTGCCTCGGAGGTGAATCCACCCTGGTGAACGAGCACGCGCTTGCCGCGCGCGTCGTAGAACGCGGTGACGGGAAGGCCGCGCGCGCCGTAGCCCCCGGCGACGTTCAGGCGCGGATCGACGAACGACGGATACGGCATCGGGTATTCCGCGGCGAGCCGGCGCGCGGCCTCGGCGCTGTCGTTCGAGTTCACCCCGAGAAACGCGATCTGCGACCCGCGCTTGACCGCCTGGCGCTGAAAGAAGGGCAGCTCGTGGCGGCACGGGCCGCACCACGAGGCCCATAGGTTCACCACGACGGGATGCCCGCGCAGCTCGCGCAGCTCGGCGTCCAGAGCCTTCTTTCCGCCCGGCGCGAGCTCGTTGACGCGGTCGTGCAGCGCGGCAAGTTCCGGGGGCGCGCCCGCCAGCGGCCGGGAGACCTCGGCGAGGGTCAGTGGGCGGGCCGGCTTCGCCACGGTGGGCCCGCCGTCGCCCGCCTGGTCGGCGCCGACGACGATCACGACGACGAGGGCCACGACCCCGAGTGCGAGCAACGCTTTGCGCATCCGGCAAGGAAGGGTCGCAGACAGCCGATCTCGGGTATGGCGTATCCACCGCTTTCGCTATCCTCACCGGTGACGCGGGTGGAGGGCCCGTCTCCGCCGGAGACGCCTCACCCCGCCACGGCCGAGCCGGTCTCGGTCGTCTGGATCGCGACTGATGGCGAGCGCGATCCACCTCACGTTTCGATCAGGAAGCCGACCTTGGCTGATCCCACGCCAGTGGCCGTCGCGGCCACTTCCGTTCCGAAGTCCTCCGACATCAAGCGCGCGGAGAAGTTCACGCGCGAGTCCTTCGTGCACGCGGGCGAGGCCGTGGAGGACGCCCTCGCGCCCGGCACGGCCCGGCGTCGCGCGCTCGACGCTGCGCTGCAGGAGATCGCCGCGGGCAACAAGGTTCCCTCGACCGCGTGGCGCCGGCGCTACTCGCTCATGCTCGGCTTGGAGCGGGTGCTCTCCGACGACGAACCCAAGCTCGCCGACGGAACGTCGCTGAACCCGCACCAGGTCGATGCGCTGTCCGGCACGCTGACGGCGCTGCTCGCCGAGGCGCAGCGCAACGGCGCATCCGCCCCCGCGCCCGCCGCCGCCCCCGTGCTGGCCGTGGACGACGACGAACCCGACGACAGCGACTTCGCGCTGCCCGCCGCCACGGCCGACTTCGACGAGGACGAGCCCGATGACGACGAGGACGACGAGGACGACGAGCCCGAGGACCTCTCCCCGCTGGACATCGAGATCGACATCGGCGACGACGACGAGGACGAAGACGAGCAGGAGCCCGACGAGGACGATGCGCCGGAGGGTGCCCTCGACGAGGACCAGCTCGACGAGGCGCCCGACGACCCCAACGCCCACAAGCGCTTCTGGTTCGAGCACGCCACGGGCGCCGGCAAGACCGTCGCGGCGATGGGCTTCGTCGACGCGTCGCGCACGGGCGGCATCCTGATCCTCACGCACCGCCGCAATCTCGTCGACCAGTTCCACGGCGAGCTGAAGGAGCGCGGCTACTCCAAACGCGTGACCCCGGCCCTGCTCAAGGGCCAGGACGCCGCCAACGGCCCCGTCACCGTCGAGACCTACCAGTGGTTCGTGCGCAACGCCGGCAACATCTCGTCGGCCTACTCGATCGTCATCTGCGACGAGGCGCACACCGCGCTGGGCGAGAAGACGAGCGCCGCGATTCGCGAGTGGTCGGGCCCGATCTTCATCGGCATGACGGCGACCGGTGCGCTCATCGCGCGCCACGTCACCGACCTGTTCCCGACGCAGACCTCGCGCTTCGACCTTGCCCAGGCCGCGCGCCGCGGCGTCATCGCGCCGCTGCGCTGCGTGCGCATCCCGCCCGGCCCGGGTGTGCGCACGATCGCCAAGGTGCCGCTGCGCCGCGGCGAGGTCGACACGGAGTTCGACCAGGAGCTGCTCGCCGAGCTGCTCGACCAGCTGCCGTTCAACATGGCGATCGCCGACCTCTACAAGACGCGCTTCAAC
>DASZDB010000633.1:0-4203 GCA_035942495.1 Solirubrobacteraceae bacterium | reverse complement strand
CTCGCGTTCGGCCAGGCGATCGGCTACGTCTTCCTCTTCCGCTCGTTCACGGCGAGCGCCGGGCAGCCGATCATCGACGACTTCACGGCGGCGCGCGTCTTCATGATCGTCCTCGCGCTGACGACCGGCTGCGTGCTGGTCATGTGGATGGGCGAGCTGATCACCCAGCGCGGCATCGGCAACGGCATCTCGCTGATGATCTTCGCGTCGATCGTCGCCGGCCTGCCCAACGGCGTCCAGGCGTGGGCGACGAGCACCGATCCCGTCTTCAAGGTCATGATGCCGTTCATCGCGCTGGGTGTGATCGCCGCGATCGTCTTCGTGCAGGAGGGCCAGCGGCGGATCCCGATCCAGTACGCCAAGCGCGTGATCGGGCGGCGCATGACCCAGGGCGGCCAGACCTACCTGCCGCTGCGCGTGAACATGGCGGGCGTCATCCCGGTCATCTTCGCCGCCTCGATCATGGCCTTCCCGCCGACCGTCGGGCAGCTGATGAACAACGAGTTCGGCCGTGACTTCGCCGCCTTCTTCGGGCCCAACGGCTGGGCCTACATCGTCGGCGAGTCGATCTTCATCATCCTCTTCACGTACTTCTATACGGCGGTGACGTTCAACCCCGTCGACCAGGCCGACAACCTCAAGAAGTACGGCGGGTTCATCCCGGGGGTGAGACCCGGCCGGCCGACGGCCGAGTTCCTCGACCGCGTGCTCGCGCGCCTGACGTTCCCGGGCGCGCTGTACCTCGCCGCCGTCGCGGCGATGCCGACGATCCTCATCAACCAGACGAGCGCCAACTTCTTCTTCGGCGGCACGTCGATCCTCATCGTCGTCGGCGTCGCACTCGACACGATGAAGCAGCTCGAGGCGCAGTTGATGATGCGCAACTACGAGGGCTTCCTCAAGTAGCGCCGGTTCGGCCGAAGCGCGTTCTGCGGTTCGGCCAGTAGTCTCACGCGCGCATGTCGAGCGAGCTCAACCTCATCCTCGTCGGGCCGCCGGGCGCCGGCAAGGGCACGCAGGCCGAGCGTCTCACCGACGACTTCAACCTGCCGTACATCGCGACGGGCAACATCCTGCGCGGCGCGATCCGCGACGAGACGTTGCTCGGCAAGCAGGCCAAGGGGTACATGGACAAGGGCGAGCTCGTGCCCGACGAGATCATCACCGGCGTCATCCTCGAGGCCCTCGGCAGCGCCGACGCCCGCGACGGCTTCCTGCTGGACGGCTTTCCGCGCACGATCCCGCAGGCCGAGGCGCTGGAGGCCGGCCTGGCGGCCGCCGAGCGCCGGCTGACCGCGGTGATCCTCATCGACGTGCCCGACGAGGAGGTCCAGCGCCGGCTCTCGGGGCGGCGGGTAAGCGTGAAGACCGGCCGCGTCTACCACGTCGAGTTCGACCCGCCCAAGCACGAGGGGCGCTGCGACATCGACGGCTCGCGCCTCGTCCAGCGCGACGACGACAAGCCCGCGACGATCGCCAACCGCCTGACGGTCTACCACGCGGCGACCGAGCCGCTCGTGGACTTCTACGAGCAGCGCGGCCTGCTGCGCCGGTTCGACGGCACGCGCACACCGACCGAGGTGCACGACCACATCCGGGCGACGATCGCCACGCTGCGCCTCGAAGACGAGCTGTAGGGCGAGCGCAGTTGGCGATCGTCAAGAAGACTCCTGAGCAGATCGAGAAGATGCGCGCCGCCGGCGACATCCTCGTTCGCACCCTGCAGCTCGTCGAACGCAAGATCCGCCCGGGCGTGACGACGAAGGAGCTCGACACCGCGGCCGAGAAGTTCATCCGCTCGCAGGGCGCCACCCCGGCCTTCAAGGGCTATCGCGGCTTCCCCGGTTCGCTGTGCACGTCGCCCAACTCGATGGTCGTGCACGGCATCCCGGGTTCGTACGCGCTGCGCAAGGGCGACGTGCTGTCGGTCGACTGCGGCGTGATCCTCGACGGCTGGGTCGCCGATGCGGCGCGGACATTCGCCGTCGGCTCGATATCGCAGACCGCGCGCAAGCTGCTCGACGCGACCGCCGCGTCGCTGCTCGCCGCCGTCGAGCAGTGCCGCGTCGGCAACCGCCTCGGCGACGTGTCGCACGCCGTGCAGGAGGTCGTCGAGGCGGACGGGCTGTCGGTCGTGCGCTCGCTCGTCGGCCACGGCATCGGGCGCGACATGCACGAGGATCCCCAGATCCCCAACTACGGTCCGGCCGGCAAGGGCGTCAAGCTCGAGGAGGGCATGGTGTTCGCGATCGAGCCGATGGTCACCACCGGGCGCCACGCCGTGCGCATGGGGGAGGACCACTGGTCGATCTACTCGCAGGACGGATCGCTCGCCGCGCACTTCGAATTCACGATCGCGATCACCGCCGACGGGCCCGACGTCCTGACGCCGTGGCACGAATCGGCGGCCTGAAGAACCGCCGATTTTCGCTTTGCTACCCTCATTGGTCGCGCTCGCGGCGGGATAGATGTTGTCCCGCGCGCGTTTCCTCACGTCTGCAAGAAGGGGCTCATGAAGGTACGTCCGTCGGTCAAGCCGATGTGTGAAAAGTGCAAGATCATCCGCCGCCACGGGGCGGTGCTGGTGATCTGCTCCAATCCGCGTCACAAGCAGCGTCAGGGGTAGGGATGGCTCGGATAGCAGGCATCAACATCCCCCTCAACAAGCGCGCCGAGATCGGCCTGACGTACATCTACGGCGTCGGACGCCCCACGGCGAACGAGATCCTCAAGGCGACGAACATCGAGCCCGACCGCAAGGTCCGTGACCTCACCGAGGACGAGGTCGCCCGCCTGCGCGAGGCGATCGACGACCGCACGGTCGAGGGCGACCTGCGGCGCGAGCGCTCGCAGAACATCAAGCGCCTCATGGAGATCGGCTGCTACCGCGGCATGCGCCATCGCCGCAACCTGCCCGTGCGCGGGCAGAACACCAAGACGAACGCCCGCACGCGCAAGGGGCCCAAGCGCATGCAGGTCGCCGGCAAGAAGAAGGCCACGACGAAGTAAAGGACCCAGTTTGCCCGCACCCAAGCGACCTCAGCGTGGCCGTCGTAAGCCGAAGAAGAACATCCCGAGCGGCCAGGCCCACATCAAGACCTCGTTCAACAACACGATCGTGTCGTTGTGCGACCCGCACGGCAACGTGAGCGCGTGGGAGTCGGCCGGCGGCGCCGGCTTCAAGGGCTCGCGCAAGTCCACGCCGTTCGCTGCGCAGGTCACGGCCGATGCGGCGGCGCGCAAGGGCATCGACCAGGGCCTGCAGAAGGTCGAGGTCTTCGTCAAGGGACCGGGGTCGGGCCGCGAGACCGCGATCCGCTCGCTGCAGGCCGCGGGGCTCGAGGTCACCGGCGTCAAGGACGTCACTCCGCAGGCACACAACGGTTGCCGGCCGCGCAAGCGGCGAAGGGTCTGATCGATGGCGCGTGACACCGGACCGTCCTGCAAGCAGTGCCGCCGGGAAGGCCAGAAGCTCTTTCTCAAGGGCGAGCGCTGCCTGACCGACAAGTGCGGCGTCGAGCGGCGCGCGTACCCGCCGGGCGATCACGGCCGCGGACGCCAGAAGCAGTCCGAGTACCGCGTCCAGCTGCGCGAGAAGCAGAAGGCGCGTCGCTACTACGGTGTGCTCGAAAAGCAGTTTCGCATCTACTACGCCAAGGCCTCCCGCCAGGAGGGCATCACGGGCGAGAACCTGCTGCGGATCCTCGAGTCGCGCCTGGACAACGTCCTGGTCCGCCTCGGCTTCGCCGGCTCGCGCAGCCAGGCGCGCCAGTTCATCCGCCACGGCCACTGGACCGTCAACGGCCGCCGCGTGGACATCCCCAGCTATCAGGTGCGCGAGGGCGACGTCATCGCCGTCAAGGCCGGCACCCCGGTCGAAGCGCTCATCCGCGACGCCACCGAGCTGACCGCCCAGGTCCCCGCGTGGCTGCAGGCCGACCATGACTCGCTGACCGCAAAGGTGCTGCGCAAGCCCGAGCGCAGGGAGATCGCCGCTCCGGTTCAGGAGCAGCTCATCGTCGAGCTCTACTCGAAGTAACCCCGCCTTCACGCCTTGCCCGCGCACGCAGGGAAGCACCAGCGCAGCGGCTCCCCCCAGTGACACCCCGACGTTAGGACCCCGATGCTCGACTTCCAAGTCCCCCGAATCACCAGTGAGACGGTCGAGGAGAACCGCGGCTCGTTCACGATCGAGCCCCTCGA
>DASZDB010000632.1:0-5876 GCA_035942495.1 Solirubrobacteraceae bacterium | reverse complement strand
TCGTCAAGCCTCCCGTTGGAACTGCATTGCCACTGCTCTCCTCACAAGCAGGGGAGTCGTATCACTCCCGCAACCCCGGCGCTAGATGTCTACATCACCTTGTGCCCACGCGCGCGCCCGTGGTACCAACGGGCGGTCGGGACCAGCAGCTGTGCCGAAGCCCGGAAAAGGGAGGATGAAGCCGCGTGTCAACAGGCCGACGATCGGTGACGCAGGATCCCATTGAGCAGGCGCTAGACAAGCTCGGGTCGTATGGAGTGCCCGTGGAGGACATCGGGGCGAAGGCCGGAGCGCTCTTCAGCTCGCTGCCCTCCTTCGATCTCTTCGAGATCGTCGATCAAGTCGGTTCGATCGATCCGAGCGCGATCGACGTCGGCGAGATTCTCGGAGAGATCAAGACGAAGTTCGACGAGCTCGAACCGGCCATGAAGGTGCCGGTTGCCGTCGCCGCCGGCTTTGTCGGTGCTCGGGTGGTGAGGTGGATTGTCCGGTAGGCCCGACCGCCGTGGCACGGCGGTCGGACGGGCAACCCGCAGATCGAGTCGGCGCGCGCTGGCCTTCTATACCCGCGCGCGCGAGAACATGAGGGTGAGCCGATGACGGACGAGCCCATCAAGAGCGACGGGAACGCGAGCGTGCCGCAGGCACCGAGCGGCTCCAGCGCGCCCCTGGTACCCACCTCGGGCAAGCCCGGTATGGTCACGGTGCGGGAGGATGTACTGGCCTCGGCGGCAGTGGCGGTCGGTTTCGTCGCAGGCGCCGGTGGGGTCGGTGCGGCCGTCGGCATGCCGCTCCGGGCGATCGGCCTCGGACGTCGGACACCAGCGTTGAAAGGGATGCGTATGCGAAACAGGAAGCTCAACGCGCAGCTCGCGCCGGCGATGTACTCGCTGGCCGCGACCAACAGCCAGCTGCTCGGGCTCGTCGGGACCCGTCGTCCGATGTTCGCCCTGGCGAAGTTCGGGATCGCGGCGGCAGGCGTCGCGTACCTGACGGCCGACGAGGACACGCGCAAGCAGATGCTCGACCAGGCGACCGGGCTGCTCGAGCAGGGGGCCAACGTCATCACGAACTCGGGCCTGCTCGACAAGGTCTTCAAGTAGACCTACCGGCTGCGCCCGCGTGCTCCGCAGCTCCGGGGCACGCGGTGCTTCGCCGGCGGCCTCGTGGACGCGCCCGCGAGCGCGATCCGCCGCCGGCCCTCTGCGTCGCTATGCCTTCGCCTTCGCGTCGGCGTGGATGCGGCCCTTGCCCTTGGAGTGGCAGAGCCGGCCGCCCTCGCGTCCGTGGCGCACCGTCGCGAGCTCGGCCATGATCGACAGCGCGGTCTCGCGCGCGTTCGTGGCGCCGAGGTCGAGCCCGACCGGGGCGCTGATCCGCGCCTGGTCGTCGTCTGAGACGCCGGCCGCGACGAGGCGCTCGCGACGGTCGGCCTGCGCGCGCTTGGACCCCATCGCGCCGATGTACGGCACGTCGCTCGCCAGCACGGTCAGCAACGTGGCGTCGTCGAGCTTGGGATCGTGCGTGAGGATCACGATGTAGGTGGCCTTGTCCGGCGCGCCGAGCTGCTCGAACGCCTCCTCGGGCCAGGCCGCGACGACCCCGATGGCATCCGGGAAGCGCTCGGGCGTGGCGAAGCGGGCGCGCGGGTCGACCACGTAGGGCCGCCATCCGCAGACGCGGGCGAGCGCCGACAGGTGCTGGGCGTACTCGACAGCGCCGAAGATGACGATCCGCGGATCGGGGGCCGTCACGTCGATGAAGAGGTCGCCCCGGATCTCGGAGCTCTCCTTCCACATCAGCTCCTCGGCGTCAGCCTTGCCCTGCGCGTCGAGCGCGGGATCGCCGAGCGTCCCCTCCGACGTGCCGTCGGGACGGACGAGGAGCTTCTCGCCGAGATGCTCGCCGCGCACGACCGTGACGAGCGCGGCGCGCCCGTCCTCACGGGCGACCTGTGCGAAGTCTTCGTGGACGCTCACGGCTGAAAGTGCTCCACCCAGACGTCGATCTCGCCGCCGCACGGCAGCCCGACGTCCCAGGCCTCCTCGTCGGCGATGCCGAACGTGAGCAGCTGCGGCTCACCGCCGGTGAGCACCTTGTCGGCGACCTCGATGACGGCGCCCTCGACGCAGCCGCCGGAAACCATGCCCGAGACCTCGCCGCGGTCGTTGACCGCCATCTTCGCGCCAGGCGGACGCGGTGCCGAGCGACGCGTCGCGGTGATGGTCGCGATCGCGACCTGCGCGCCGTCGGCGACCCAGCGATCAACGTCCTCGATTACATCCTTCATTGGCCTCGCTCCTTCCGCAGAAACCCGAGTCCTGATACTACCCCGGGGTACCCGTTCGACTCCTTCGCAGCGGGCCAACGTGGCGCGCCTGCGGTGGGCGCGGAGCGGCCGGGGCGCGATGTACGCGCACCCCGGCCGAGCGAGGCGGATCAGGCCTTGGCGATGTTCGCCGAGAAGGACTTGATCAGCTGCGTCAGCACGGCGACGATCGTGCCCTCGCCCATCGACGCGGCCTTGCCGCTGACGTTCGCGACGGCGTTGATCGTGCCGTTGCTGCCGCTCAGCGAGATCGTCACGTCACCCGAGGCGTTGCTCTGACCGCCGGCCTCGCGCGTGTTGGCCTTGATCTTGACGGTCTTGCTGCCGGCGTCGGCGGACTCGATCGTGACCGGCCCGGTGAACGTCATGCCCATCGAACCCATCTTGACCTCGATCGCGGCCTTGGCGGACTCCGGGCTTTCGGCGGACACGACCTTCGCGCCCGGCACGCACGGGATCAGCTTGTTGAGGTCGCTGATGGTGCTCCAGGCGGAGTCGGGGTTCGACACCGAAAACGTCTCGTTCAACGTGGGCATTCTGCGGTCTCTCCTCTGTCGGGTCCAAACGGCCGGGGCGATCCCAGGCTTCGGCATGCCCGCGCGCGACACGATGAAACCACCGGCGGCGCGGGCTCTGGCGCGTGAGCAGCGGCGCAGTATCTCAGGTTCGGCCGCCGTTCGTCTCCCGCGCGCGCGCCAAGTAACACCGCGCCGCGAAGAAAAGAGCCTCTTCATAGAATCGGCGGATGGCTATTCAGGCAGGTACATACAAGTTCGGTCCCGACAACGCGACTCTGCACGTCGAGACCGGACGAAACGGCGCGGCTGCGAAGGCGGGCCACGACCTCACCATCGACGTCCAGTCGTGGGAGGCGACGCTCGACGTGGGCGACAGTTCGAGCCTGCAGCTCAGCGCCGATCCGACGTCGCTGCGCGTGCGCGAGGGCAAGGGCGGCATGCAGGCGCTCAAGGACGACGACAAGGAGGACATCCGCAAGACGATCGACAAGTACGTCCTCAAGAAGAAGAGCATCAGCTTTCAGTCGACGTCGGTCGAGCAGGCGGGCGACGGCCTGAAGGTCAGCGGCGACCTCGAGATGGGCGGCAAGACCAACCCCGTCACGTTCGATCTGAACGAGAGCGGCGGGACGCTCACGGGCAGCGCGGCCGTCAAGCAGTCCGACTGGGGCATCAAGCCGTACTCGGCGCTGTTCGGCGCTCTGAAGGTCAACGACGAGGTCAAGGTCGTCGTCGAAGGCAAGCTGAGCTGACCCGAGCGCCCCGGCCCACTAGGATGACCACGTGCGCCTGATCGTCGCCCACATCGCGGGCATCCCCCTCGAGGAGACTCTCGCGATGGCCGCGCCCGTCCTCGGGGCGACCTACGTCGCGCTCATGGCGAGCCTGCGCACGCGCAAGCGCTCCTGGAAGCGCGACTAGCCGACTTCGCAGCATCGTTAACCACCACCGGCCTGCAACGCAGGCCGGTGGTCGACGACGATCCGATCTGCCGTCAGTCGGTGAACGTCGTCTGCGCGTCGAGCGAGCCCTCGAGCTGACGCCCGTCGGGTCCGGCCGGCAGCTCGATGGCTCCGGCGTGTGCGTACAGCGCGATCTCCTCGATGCGCTTGCCGCCGAAGTTGTCGCCGCTCCAGTTCAGCGACTGCGGTGACGTGCCGAGCATGCCGCCCGCGAGATAGCGCGACTTGTCCTTGATCTTCGCGCACGTCTTGCGAACGGCGTTCTGGATGCCGCCGCTCGAGCTCGTGAGGTAGCCGTGGCCGCCACCGAAGCGGTCGAGGTCCTGCCCGACGACCTTCACGTCGCCGGCAGGCATGCCGAGCTCGTCGCCGACGATCTGCGCGAGCTGGGCCCCCTGGCCGCCGTCGTCGCAGCTCAAGCTCAACGTGCACTTCCCTGTCGGGTGAACCCGCAGGTAGACACAACGGTACGCACTAGCCATGTACAGCTCCCCTCATATGTGCCGATACCCGCACAGTCTTGCTCCTTCCAAAGCCATCGGGCGGCCCCGCAGGGCCGCCAGTCAAGCGGGCGCCAGTATGACAGCTCCCGTGGCGCAGCGCCCGTCCCGAATGCGCCCGTGGGTGTCCTGCGTACGTCATATTCCTGAGTTCGATCCGGGCGACGTGTTGCCCTTGTACGCCCCGTATCCGCTGGGCATCGCGACGTGCTGCTCGGTTGTCCCGGCAACCCCCCACGTGTCCTCCTCAGGCTCGTCGTCGAGCTTGGGAACCTTCCAGGTCGCAAGCATCGGGTCGTAGTCGCGCTCCGCGGCGATCGCGTCGGCAACCTCCTCGAGCGACTTCAGCGTGTGGCCGCTGACGAGCGCGTCGCAGTACGGCAGCGCGGCGACGAGGCCGCCGGCCTTCGGGGCGAACCCCTGCGCGGCGACGCGCGGGTTGACCCACACGATCCGGTAGGCCAAGCGCGAGAGGCGCTCCATCTCGCGACCGACCAGGTCGGGGTCGCCGCGCTCCCAGCCGTCGGACAGGATCACGATGACCGAGCCGCGAGCCATCCCGCGCCGGCCATAGCGGTCGTTGAACTCCTTGAGCGCGTCGCCGATGCGCGTGCCGCTGGACCAGTCCGGCGCCGCCTCCGTCGCGCGCCGGATCGCGCGCTGCGGATTGCGGCCCGCCAGCTGCTTGGTCAGGCGGGTCAGGCGCGTGGCGAAGACGAAGGCCTCGGCGTAGGGGCCGGTCGCGCGGGCCGCGTGCATGAACTGCAGGTACGCCCTGGCATAGGGCTCCATCGAGCCCGAGATGTCGCATAGCAGCACAAGCCGGCGCGGGTGCGAGCGCCGGCGCTTGCGCGACAGCACGATCGGGTCGCCGCCGGTGTGCAGGCTCTTGCGCAGCGTGCGGCGCATGTCGAGGTGCTCGCCGCGGCGCCCGCGGCGCTTGCGGCGCGAGACGCGCTCCGGCGTGGCGAGCTGCAGGCGGACCATGAGCTTGTAGAGCAGCGCGAGCTCCTCGGCGTTGAGCGCCTGGAAGTTCTTGGTGGTGAGCGCCTCCTCCTCGCTGGCCTCCTGCAGCGGGACGAGCTTTTCCTCCTCGGTGTCCTCTTCATCCTCGCTGTCGCCCTCGCCCGCGTTCATCTGCATGGCGTCCTGGCCGCCCTCGCGCTCCATGATGTTCTGCTCGTCGAGGTCGTCGGGCGTTTCGCTGTCGACCTGCTCGACCGACTCGTCCTCGATCTCGACATCGAAGTCGTCGGGGTTGATCGCCTTGACGCGGCCGCCGAACACCTGGCCGAAGACCTTGTCGAAGGCCGGCACCTGCTGAAAGCCGGTGACGAAGATCGCACGCGTCGTGCAGTACAGGCGCCGCCGCGAGACCGGCTTCGTCAGCTTCAGGGCGCGCGCGTATTGCTCGGTCTGAGACGGGGTCACGGGAACCCCCGCCTCATGCAGCCGTTGGCTGAACGCGCTCGCCAGCCCCGGGAGGTCGACGTCGAAGTCGACGACCTTGAACTCGGGGACCGGGTCGGTGCCGTTAGGGGACTTCCCAGCCACTACCGATCCTCGA
>DASZDB010000631.1:0-6086 GCA_035942495.1 Solirubrobacteraceae bacterium | reverse complement strand
GGCCGCGACGACCGCGCCGTCGTCGGCGAGCCGCCGGCCGGCCTCGAGCAGCACGGCGCGCAGGTGGTGGATCGACATGTTGTCGATGTAGAAGTTGTGGTCCTCGGAGATGACGAGGCCCGACTGCGCGGCGGCGAGCATCGCCTCGAACTGCCCGGCGATCTGCGCCGGGTAGTCGCGCAGGCGCTCGCGCGCCTCGGCGATCGCGTGCTCGCGCGCGGCGGCCGCCGCCTGCGTCGTGACCTCCGGCGCCTCGGAGTCGGGGCGGCGGACGAAGTCCTGCAGGCGCTCGATGACCGGCGTCGGGTCCTCGGTCCAGCTCGGGGCGACGATCGTCCACTTGTCGGCGCGGCGGCCGTAGCGATCGACGTACCGCTCCACCTCGGCGAGGAACGCGCGGCCCTCGGCGGTCCCGTACAGCACGGCGGGCACGTCGGCGGCCGGGTGCGACACGAGCACCTCGCGCACCTCGCGGCCGGCGCGGCGGCTCAGCGCCCAGGCGGCCTGGCCGACCTCGACGGTGAGGTTCGGCAGCCCCTCGAGCAGGCGGTAGGAGTCCAGCGCCCCGGCCTCGGGAAACAGCCCGCGGTACAGCTCGTCGAACTCGCTGACCGCGAGGTAGGCGGGGAGCACGATCTCGAAGTGCAGCTCCCAGACGCGGCGCAGGCGCCGCCAGGTCTCGGCGACGTGCGCGGCGAACGCGGCGCGCGTAGCACCCTCGAGGTCGAACGAGTCCCAGAAGCCGAGGTGCTCGCGGACCTCGGGCAGGATCTGCTCGGCCCACAGCTCGTCGAGCCGGCCGATGGCGCCGCGGATGGCGGCCTCGGCGAGCGCGCCCTGCGTGGCCATGTGCTCGGGCGTGCCCGTCATCGGCACCATCGCCTGGTACTGGTAGCCGTTGATCGTGCGCACCTGCATGCCCTCCAGCGGGGCGTCGTAGGCGCGGATGCCGTGGCTGAAGCCGTGCCCGATCGCGTCCTGGATCATCGCCGACTCCATCGGCGCGAGCGGGTCGGGGAAGTGCATCTTGTCCTGCTGCCAGAACAGCGCCTCGTCGGCCGGGTCGGCCAGTGCGAAGGGGGCGGGCGGGGTCGTCGTCTGCGGGGTCATGCTGCCTCCTGGGCAAGGGTCGTGATGGGTCGGCACTGCAGGAGATGAAGGTCGTCGCCGGTCCACGCCAGCTCGAGGTCGACGGGGTAGCCCAGCTCGGCCTCGAGCTCGAGCGCGAGCGTCGCGGCGGCGCGGGCCTGCGCGTCGGTGATCGAGGGCAGGCGGCGCAGCGGCGCCGGCACGTCGACCTCGCGGCTGCCGCCCGACGCGCGGACGGTCATGCGCCGCTTGTCGGCGATCGTGCGCCGGTTGACGTGCAGCGCCGGGCGGGCGAGCGCCCACTCGTCGGGCGTCACGGTGCCGCCGACGATGCTCTCGCCGAGGCCGAAGGCCGCGTTGACGAGCACCTCGCCGCTGCGCGGCGTGACCGGATTGACGCTGAAGACGACGGCGGCGGCGTCGGCGGGGACCAGCACCTGGACGAGCACCGGCAGCGGCGCGCGCGGGCGCGCGAGGCCGTTGGCGCGGCGGTACTGCAGGGCGCGGTCGGCGTGCGCCGAGGCGCGGCAGGTCGTGATCGCGGCGAGCAGCTCGTCGATCCCGCGGACGCCGAGGATCGTCTCGTGCTGCCCGGCGAACGAGCTGGTCTGGCCGTCCTCGTCGGCGGCCGAGGAGCGCACGGCGACGAGCGGCTCGTCCTCGCCGGCGCGGGCGGCGAGCTCGGCGTAGGCGGCCTCGACGACGTCCGCGTCCGGCGTGCCGGCGACGACGAAGCCGTCGGGTACGGGACGGTGGCCGGCGAGCGTGGCGAGCGCGGCGGCCTTGCCGCCGGCGCGGGCGGGGTCGGCGGCGGCGGCATCCTCGAACCAGAGGATCGGCTGGTGGATCGGGAGAGAGAGAAGCGCGGTCGTCATGGCCCGGACACTGTCTCGCCGCGGCGAGAGCGCAGAAAGGTGGGTGGCCACGAGACCTGTGGTGCGGCAGACCCCACCAGTGAACGGTGGCGTACGCCTGCACGTGCCGTACCGGCCGTCAGACGTCCAGCGGCGGCGGGTCGGCGGTATTGACGACCTCCAGGCCCTCCAGCGCCGTCTGCACGACATCGTCGTCGTTCATCGCTCGGCCGAGCTCGAGCACGTGCGTGAGCTCGCGGCGCGCCTTCTCGTAGACGCGCTGCTCCATGGCGATCGAAGCGAGGCTGTGGCGCGTCGCGGCCTCGCCGACCATGTCGCCGAGGTCGCGGTACACGGCGAGGATGCGCATGAACTCGCGGCGCGCCTCGTCGAACTTGCCGAGCTCGATGCCGAGCCGGGCGAGGTTGTGGCGCGCGTCGGCCTCGCCGTGGCGGTCGTCCAGCCCGCGGTAGATCTCCAGCGCCGCGTTGAGCTGCCCGCGCGCGTCGTCGAAGCGCTCCTGCTCCATGTCCAGGCGCGCGATGCGCAGCCGCGTGCTCGCCTCGCCGCGGCTGTCGCCGGCCGCCTGCTCGAGCGTCATCAGCGCCGTCAGGTTCTCGCGGGCGCGATCGTGCTCCCCGAGGACGATGTCGATGTTCGCCAGGCTCTGGTGCGTCGCGGCCTGCGCGTCGCCATCGCCCAGCGCGCGGTATACCTCCAGCACGAACGCCAGCTCGCTGCGCGCCGACTCGTGGGCGCCGCGGCGGCTGTCGATCAGGGCCAGCGCGGCGCGCACGTCGGCCTGGCCCTTGTCGTCGGCGAGATCGCGGTACAGCGCGAGCGCGAGGTTGAGGGCCTGGCGCGCCGCGTCGTAGTCGGCGAGCTTGAAGCCGTGCACGCCCGCGAGGTACTGCGCCTCCGCGCGGTCCTCGCGCAGCGGCGCGAGGCGGTAGGCGGCGAGGGCGTAGCGCCGGCCGTCCTCGTACGGACCGGTGCTCGACAGGCCGCGCGCCGCGGCGAGCAGCACCTCGCCGGCGCGCCCGCGGTCCGGCCGGTTCTGCGGGTCCGCGCGCGCGAGCAGCGCATCCGCGCGCCAGAGCAGGACCGCGTGGCTGGCGCCGGCGTCGGCAAGGCGGCGGTACTCCCGCGCGGGCGTCTCGTCGCCGGCGAGCTCGTAGAGGCGCGCCAGCGTCCCCGCGACGTAGTGCGCTCCGCCGTAGACGTCGATCAGCGCCTGGGCGAGCCCGCGCGCCGCGGCGCGCCGCTCGACCTCCTCGGCAAGTCCGTGCGAGGTGAGCGTCAGCCAGTCCAGCGGGGCGACGAAGCGATACAGCCACAGATGGCGCGTGGCGCCGCGGTCGTCCGCGACGTCGAGTGAGCCGGCCTCGTGCACGACCCCCTCGGGGTGTGCGTCGTCGTGCGAGAGCATGTCGTCGAGCAGGTCGATGACCTCGTCACGGTCGCGCCGCAGCACGCGCGCGACCGCATCGGCGGTGAACACCGGCCCTTCGAGGGCGGCGTGGGCGAGCAGCTCGCGCACGCCGGCCATGCGCTCGCCGGCCACCGTCGCCAGGCGCCGGCCGAGAACGTCGGCGAACGGGTCCAGGCTGCGCTCGCGCCCGTCGTCGGTGAACGTCCAGCGACCGAGGTCGTCCTCCTCGCCGGGCGCCGGAACGATGACCCCCGCCGCCTGCCAGTGGCGCCACAGGTCTGCCGCCCAGGCCGCCCGGCCGCCGGTCACCTCGAGCAGCCGTTCGAGCACCTCGGGCGCGGCCGGCCCCGTCCACGCCTCGAGCACCTCGATCGCCACAGGCTCGAGCGTCACCCAGCGTGCCCGGCCGACGCCGCGCAGGCGGCGGGCGAGATAGAGGCTCTCCGGCTCGTCGTCCTCGTGCTGGTCGAGCTGCGCCGGGCGCTCGATGGTGAGCACGAAGAGCAGCGGCCGGTCGCGCGCGACGCGCTCGGCGAGCTCGAGTACGGCGTCGCCCCACAGCCCGCCGGGCGCGCGGTCGGCGTCGTCGACGAGCAGGACCACCGGGCCGTCGGCGCAGAGCGCGCGCATGAGCCGCGGCAGAAACTCGGTCGGCGCGATCCGGCCGGTCTGCGCGAAGAGCTCGCGCACGAGCTCGATCGCCGCCTCGCCGCGCGACATCGCCAGGCCGACCAGTGCCGCGTACGGGACCAGCGCCTCGGGAAGTGAGACGACCTTCTCGACGACGGCCGTGACGCGCTCGGGCGGCGGGCCGCTGTCGTCCCATGCGACGAAGCGGCCGTTCTCGAAGGCGCCGCCGATCAGCGTGGGGGGCTCGTCGAGCCGGGCCAGGTCGTCGGCGAACGCGCGCAGCAGAGCCGTGCGGCCGCCGCCGGGGGAGCCGCTCACGTAGAGCGTGTGCCCGGTGGCGCCGGGGCGGGCGACGCGCGCGTAGGCCGCCGTCAGGCGAGCGAGCTCCCGGTCGCCGCCCGGAAGGTCAATCGTCACGCGGTGCCTCCAACCCCGTGGTCATCGCGCCGCCTCGAGCTCCAGGCGCGCGGTCGCGCTCGCGAGCGAGGGCAGATGCCACGTGTCGCCGTGGTAGCGCACCTCGACGACGTCGACCGCCGCAACGGCGACGCTGACCGGCGTCGCGGGCAGCTCGCCGCAGCGGCGCTCGCACCCGGCCCAGTGCTCGGCGGGTTCGAGCGCGGAGCGCGTCAGCGCCCGCGCACAGGCCGCGGCGCGGACGTCGAGCAGGGCGCGCGCGCACGCGCCGGTCCCGGCGCAGGCGGTCAACCCGACCCAGCCCGAGCCGGCGGCGAGCACGAGGCCCGCCTCGGCCAGCGCGGCGCGCGTGCTCGGCACGGCGGCGACGTCGACGTCGACGAGCGTCACCGTCCGCCGCGCCGACAGGCGCGCCTCGGGGCGCAGCTCGGCGAGCGCGCGCAACAGCGCGGGCCAGAGCTGGCCGAGCGGCACGAGCGCGGTCAGCGCGACGCGACCGTCGCGCTGCGAGACGGCGCCGGGACCGAACGTGCGGGTGCGCACGGCGGGCGTCACCGGCGCCAGCGCGAGGCCGAGCACGGCGGCGATCGTGCCGGCGCCGCCGGGCGTCTCCGACAGCCGCCACGCGTCGCCGCCCGCCGCGACGAACGCCGCGGCGGCGTCCAGCGCGACCGCGACGGCGGCCGGGCCGTCGCCCTCGAACGCGAGCTCGCGGCCGTCGAGCGCCACCCCGAAGCGCCCGGCGCCACGTGCGACGACGATCACATCGGGCCGGATCTCGCGGCCGGCGCCGGTCCCGTCGTCGGCGAGAACACAGAAGCGGCCGGGCAGGTCGCGCAGCGTGTCGCTTGCGCACAGGCCGGCGTCGAGCAGCGCCACGATGTCGTCGACGCCGTCGCGCGCGCCGGGCGCGCGGCCGGCCAGCGGGCTGGCGAGCACCGTGGGCGCACGGTCGTCGGCAACCGAGTCCAGCAGCCCGGCGCCGTGCAGGCGCGCGGCGAGCTCGCCGGCGACGTCGGCACCGTCGCGCAGGCCGCGCAG
This sequence comes from Solirubrobacteraceae bacterium, assembly GCA_035942495.1. GTDB lineage: Bacteria > Actinomycetota > Thermoleophilia > Solirubrobacterales > Solirubrobacteraceae > CADCVQ01. The sequence goes on along the minus strand of DASZDB010000631.1, from coordinate 623 downwards.
CTGGAGGTTCGCGCGCCCGGTGACGTCGAGCAGACCGTTGCCGAGCTCCTCGGCGGCAGTGGCGAGCGTTCGCATGGCCTCCGCGCTCAGTCGGCCGCCCGGGACGCGCACGCGGGCGAGCCGACCGTCGGCCGCGTCGTGCAAGGCGAGCACGCCGTGATCCTAGTTCTTCGCCGGCGAACGACGCTGCCCGCTCCGCGGCCGCTAGCGTTCTTCGCCGTGACCTGGCCTGTCGCCTCCGGCTCGCTGCTGTTTGGCTTCGCCGTCGCGCAGCTCACCGGCATCCGCCCGCTCGGCGGGATCGTGCTCCTCGCCGGCTGCGCGTGGTGCGCGCTGCGCTGGCTGCGCGCGGTCGGCGCCGGCCGTACCGCCGCCCTCGTGATCCTGTACGTCGGCGGCTTCGTCGTGTCGCACCTCATCGCCGACACGCTCGGCGCCTGGCCGTCCGTCCTGCTCGTGGCGGCAGTCGTCGGTGGCGCCGTGTATGCGCTCGCCGACAGCGCCCCGTCGCGTGTCAGTCCTGCCCGCGCTCGACCTTGACGCCCTCGAAGGTGACGTCGACTGGCTCCTTGAAGCGACAGCCGTTGATCTCGTCGTGGCGCATGAACGTCGGCGGGTCGATG
>DASZDB010000630.1:0-14327 GCA_035942495.1 Solirubrobacteraceae bacterium | reverse complement strand
GCCCAGCCGCGTGAGCGGCTACCGCGCAGCTGGGACCGATTTCGGCGGGCTGCGACGGGTCGTCCTGCGCCGTCGCGACGGCGGGCGCCAGCGGCTCGTCGCGTTCCTGCACCGGTCGCCCGCGAAGCCGTAGCGCCCGGTCCCTGCGCTGCGCCTGCCGCGTCTCACGGTCGATCTCAGCGCACTGCGCGCGTCGCGCGAGCTGCGCCTGCTCGTGCTCGGCAACTTCGTCTCGGGACTGGGGACGCAGGCGGCCCTCGTCGCGCTGCCCTACCAGGTCTACGTCGAGACGCGCTCCGCGCTGCTGACGGGGCTGCTCGGCGCCGTCGAGCTCGGGCCGCTGATCCTCATGGCGCGGCTCGGCGGCGCCCTGGCCGATCGAAGCGACCGCCGCCGGCTGCTGCTGCTCGACCAGATCGGGCTCGTCGCGGTCGCGACGGCGCTGTGCGCCGTCACGGTCGCCGGCGATCCGTCGATTGCCGTGCTGTTCGTGCTCGCCGGGCTGCTGGCCGGCTTCGGTGCGCTGCAGAACGTCGTGCGCACGGCGATCGTGCCCAACCTCGTCGCGCGAGAGGACATGCCGGCGGCCCTGGCGATCAACTTCGGCCTCTATCAGCTGACGATGGTGCTCGGGCCGGGCCTGGGCGGGCTGCTGATCAGTGCGGCCGGGGTCGAGGCGGCGTACGCCGTCGACGCGGTGAGCTGCCTGGCGATGGTCGGCGCGGTCGTCGCGTTGTCGCCGCAGCTGCCGCAGCTCGCCGGAGAGCGCCTGTCGATCCGGCGGTCGATCGGCGAGGGGCTGCGCTTCGTGCGCCGCAGCCCGGCGCTGCTCGGGTCGTTTGCGATCGACCTGTCGGCGATGACGTTCGGCATGCCGCGCGCGCTGTTTCCGGTGCTGGCGATCAGCGTCTACGACGCGGGAGCGAGCGGCACCGGACTGCTGTTCGCGTCGGTATCGGCCGGCGCCGTCGTCGCGGCGCTGACGACACGCTGGCTCGACCACGTGCGCAAGCTCGGGCTCGTGACGATCGCGGCCGTCTGCGTGTGGGGTCTGGCGATCGCGGCGGTGGCGCTCGTGAACTCGCTGTGGGCGGCGGCCGCGTTGCTCGCCGTCGCGGGCGCGGCGGACAGCGTGAGCGCGGTGTGCCGCTCGGTCATCAACCAGACCGTCACGCCCGACGCGCTGCGCGGTCGAATGTCGTCGGTCTTCTCGCTCGTCGTGACGAGCGGGCCGCGCCTGGGCGACGTCGAGGCGGGCGCGGTGGCGGCGCTGACGAGCCCGCGCTTCTCGGTCCTGTCGGGCGGGATCGCGTGCGTCGCCGCCGCCGGGCTCGTCGTTCTCGCCTTCCCCGCTCTGGCGCGCTACGACAAGGACGAGGCGATCGCGGCGATGGGGTCTTAGAGAGCTCGGCCCAGCTCGCGGCCGAGCCAGACGACGAGCAGGCCGAGCGCCAGGCTGACCGCGATGTTCGCCGCGGCCGCCCGCCGGCGGCCACCCGCCGCGAGGCGCGCGGTCTCGAGCATCCACGTGCTGAACGTCGTGTAGGCGCCGAGCAGGCCGGTGCCGACCAGGCGCAGCGTGTCGTCGCCGGGCGCGGTGCCGACGAGCAGGCCGAGCAGCAGCGCGCCGCTGAGGTTGACCGCCAGCGTGCCCAACGGGAACACCGGACGGGCGACGTCCGCGGCGCGGTCCTCGGTGCGCTCGGTGATCGCCCGGTCGAGCGCGAAGCGCGCAACGGAGCCCGCGCCGCCCAGCAGTCCGATCGCGAGCAGCATCCCCGCGCTCATGCGGACGCCCGCCCGCGCGGTGCGCCGCGGGCCAGCGCGCGGCCCGCCACGAGGGCGGCCAGCCCGGCGGCGACGCTGACGAGCACGTACGCGGCGGCGAGCCCCGCCGCACCGTCGTCGAGCATCGTCAGCAGTTCGAGCTGCAGCGTCGAGAACGTCGTCAGCGCGCCGCAGAAGCCGGTGCCGAGCAGCCGCAGGCGCAGCTCGGCGCCCGGCCCCCGATCGCGCAGCAGCGCGGCGACGTAGCCGAGCAGGAACGCCCCGGCGAGGTTCGCGAGCAGCGTCGCCCACGGCCACGCATCGGCGTCGCGGGGCAGTGCCTCCGCGAGGGCGGCGCGCGCGATCGCGCCGACGAAGCCGCCCGCGAAGACCGCCGCCAGCTCGCGACCAACCCGGTGGATGAGCCCTACTTCGCGGCCGGCCGCATCGCCGCCAGCACGCCTTCGGCGATCCGTCGCGGCCGCGGGCCGATGCCGTACACCTTCGTCAGGTCACCGCGGGGGTCGACCTCGACGACCTTCGCGCCGTCGGCGACGGGGACGCCGTCGTGGACCAGCCCGCGCAGGATCCCGTCCAGCGGCGCGTGCAGCGGCTCGCCGCCGATCGTCGCGATGACCTCCCCGGCGGCGACGCGCTGCGCGATCTGCGCCCGCGTGCGCATGACGCCGCCGACCGGCGCGTAGACGAAGCGGTCGCGGCCGTGGCCGTCGAAGGCGCGCGGCTCGCCGCCGAGCGGCTTCGTCGGTCCGTCTGTCACCACAGTGCCGAGGCCGTCGCCCCACTGCGTCTCGATCGCGAGGTCGGTCGTCTCGCCCGCGATGAAGTTCGGGCCGAGGCCGATCGTCAGGCGGGCCAGGCCGCGCTGCGGCTCGGGCCGCGCGCGCTTGCGCATCCGCGCGTCGACGAGGACGTCGGGCAGCATGGCGGCGAGCACGTCGCCCAGCTCCGGCGCGACGGTGACGGGCACCTCCTCGCGGCCGAGCGCGGCGTCCAGCTCGTCGAGCTCGACGCGCCGCGCGCGGACGCCGTCGAGCTCGCAGGCCCCGTCGAAGACCGCGTCGGCGAACGCCATGCCGCGGCGCGGCGCGGCCGGCAGCGCGACGTCGTGGATGGCGACGGCGTGGCCGCTGCCCAGCAGCAGGTGGGCGACCGCCGAGCCGACGTCGCCCGAGCCGCGGATGAGCACGCGCGCCACGACCGGGACGGTACCTGGCCTACGCCGGCAGGCGGGCGACGATGGCGCGCGCGAGCGCCTCGGCGCTACCCGGCACGAAGTCGAGAAACAGCGATGGCTCGATGAGCTCGAGCTCGAGAACGGCGGGCTGCCCTTGCGCGTCGCGCAGGATGTCGACGCGGGCGTAGAGCAGCGGCCCGCGGCTGAACCGCTCGTACACGGCGGCGAGCGTGCGGCGGCCGAGCGCCACCACGTCTGGCGCGGGAGCGGGCACGACGCTCATCTGCTCGGCACGGAAGCCGGTCTGCACTGCCGGCACGTCGAGCGCCAACAGCGGCCCCTTGCGCATCGCGTGCGACAGCGCACCCTCGATGAAGACGAGGGCCGTCTCCCCCTCGTCTCCGTCGACGGCGGCGAGGTAGGGCTGCACGAGCAGGTCGTGGCCGCCGGCGTGCAGCCTGGCGACGTGCGACCGCGCGTCCGCGTGGCGCTCGTCGTCGAAGACCTGGGCGCCGCGGGCGCCGCCGGCGACGGCGGGCTTCACGACGAAGCGGCCCGGCGGTGGCTTCAACGGCGCGCCGGGCGGGAGGTGCTCGGTGGCGATCGTGCTGACGCCGGCGTCGCGGAGGTCGGCGAGGTAGCGCTTGTCGGCATTCCAGGCGATGACGTCGGGCGGGTTGAGCAGCCGCTCGTCGCCGATCGCGCGCGTCCAGTCGAGAAATCGCGGGAGCGCGAACGTGTAGTCCCACGTCGCGCGCACGACGACGAGGTCGTAGGCGTCCCAGCCGCCCTCGGGCTCGTCCGTCCAGATGACCGGCTCGGCACGGACGGCGAGGGCGCGCAGCGCGGCGAGCAGCAGGTGGCCCTCGGCGTCCACGGGGTGCTCGGCGCAGGTCGCGAGGGCAACGTAGGGTCGATCGTCGGCGTCGTGGTCGGTCAACTGCATCGTCGAAGGCGCTGAGGTCTGGGCTGGCGGGGTGTGCTCTGCGGGCGGACGGGACGCGTGTGGCGCGGCGCCGCGCGCGCTCTCTCCATGCACGTCTGCCGGAGCGGTGATCGACGCGGAATCGTCCGGCGGTTGTGCATGACATGCGTGCACTTGTGACGGCGATCCGCGGCCGCCCGAGCGATCCGGCAGTTGTTCATGGACGTAGCGCACGTTGTCGGCGGATCGCGCGGACAACGTCACGAGCCCCGCAGGACCGGTGCTGTCGTCAGCCGACGAACTCGATGTCCACCGGCTCACCGGCGCGCAGGACCTCGCAGTCCTCGGGCACCAGCGCGAGCACGGGCACGCCGAGCATCGACGTGAGGATGTGCGAGCGCTGATCGCCGTTGGGCGTGACGTGCCAGCCGTCGTCGTGCATCTTCGCGCTGCAGCGGATGACCGAGGTGCGACCGATCGTGCCGATCAGGTCGGTCTCGGCGACGCCGCGGGCAGTGTGCAGCGTGAGGTCGCGGCCGAGCATGCCGTAGATCGCCGGGACGACGAGCACGCGAAACGCGGTCAGCGCGGAGGCGGGGTTGCCAGGCAGCGCGAACGCCAGCTCGCCGGACGGCGTCACGTAGAAGCAGACCTGGCCGCCGGGCTTGAGGCTCACGCGGCAGAAGACCTGCTCGGCGCCGAGCTGCTCGAGCGCCGGGCGCACATGGTCGTGCGGCCCGACCGACACCCCGCCGACGGTGACGACGATGTCCGCGCCCTCCAGCGCGCCGCCGAGCGTCTCGACGGTCGCCGCGCGGTCGTCGCCGACGCGCACGCTCGTCGCGATCTCGGCGCCCGCCGCGCGCGTGGCGGCAGTCAGCGCGGGTGCGTTGCCGTCGCGGATCTGCCCCGGCTCGAGCTCCGGCCCGGGCGAGACGAGCTCATCGCCGGTGCTGACGAGGGCGATGCGCGGCCGGCGCACCACGACGGGCCGCGCGATGTTCACCGCGGCGAGCGCGCCGATCTCGGCCGCACCGAGCAGCGTGCCGGCTTGCAGGATCGTCTGGCCGGCGGGGATGTCCTCGCCGGCGTAGCGCACGTCGTTGCCGGCCGCAACCTCTTGGTTGACGATCACCGCGCCGTCCTCGATCTCCGTGAGCTCCTGGCGCACGACCGCGTCGGCCCCCTCCGGGATCACAGCGCCCGTGGAGACGCGGATCGCGGTGCCGTGCGTGACCGGGTCGGACGCGAGCAGGCCTGCGCGCGCCTCGCCGATGATCTTCAGCGCCACCGGCGCGTCATCGGTGTCCGTCGCGATGACGGCGAAGCCGTCCATACCCGAGGAGTGAAACGGCGGCAGGTCGTTTGGTGCGACGGCGGCCTGCGCGAGCACGCGGCCGAGCGCGTCGTCGAGCGCGACCTCCTCGCCCTCCAGACGCGAGACGCGCTCGAGCACGAGGCGCCTGGCCTGCTCGATCGAGATCCGCTTCGGTTCGCCCGCCATGCCCGGCGGACGGTATCGCAGCGCTCGAGGGCCGACGCGCCGCGATCAACCGCGGGCCGCGGAGAGCAGGACGGCCACGAGCGCGTCGCGCTCGGCGCGGCTCATCCGGCCGCGGCGCCCCGTCTGCGCCGTGAGCGCAGGCGTAGCGACGCGTGCGCGACTCCGGCGGCCGCGAGGCCGGCGAGCGCGGCGAGACCGAGGCGATCGAACGCGAGGCCGCCGCCCACGTTCGATGCGGCGGTCGCTGCCGCGCCGTCCGCGATCTGCACCGGCGGATACGGATGCTGCGCCGTGAAGCCGTCGTCGATCACGTAGCGCCATCTGCCGGCCTGCGGGAAGGTGACCGAGGCGCGATGCACGCCCGAGCGCCCGGTGGCGCGGGTCGTGAACGTGCGCCGCGTCGACCCGTCTGCGGAGACGATCGTCACCGTCGGATGCACGTCGTCCAGCGGCCTGAAGCCGTGCTGGAGCACCGTGATGTCGACGTTCCACGGCTTGCCCGCGGCGATGCCGTCGGGGGTCGAGCTGAGCTGGACGGTGGCCCAGCCGCCGGCGTGGGCGCCGGCGGCGAGCGCAAGCAGGCCGGTGATCGCAAGTAGCGCCGCCGTCGTATGGGTACGCATACGGGTGCTACACCGGTGGCGCGGACGCGGTTCCCACCCGCCGCGGCGCGATGCGCCACACTCGAACCAGCTCATGATCGTCTACCACGGGACCACCGCGGACTGCCGCGAGGGCATCATCGCCGAAGGCCTGCGGCCCGGCAGCTACGTGGCGCCCAACAAGGCGCTCTCGCAGGACTACGCCTACGACCGGGCGATCACGCTCGGCGCGGACGCCTGCGTCGTCTTCGAGCTCGACGTGCCCGACCCGATGGTCACCGAGGTCGAGGCGTGGTGGTGGACCGGCAAGCAGCTCATCCTGCCGCTCGGCTGCCCGCCCTCCTGCATCGTCTCGATCGACGACTCCGACCCGCGCCCCTACCAGGCCGTCGAGAACGAACCGCGCTGACGCTCCCGAAGGCGCTTGACAGACTGCGCCCCGACGGCCACGATCCGCTGCGTGCCGATCTACGACTTCTCCTGCACCTCCTGCGAACTGACCTTCGAGGAACTGTGCCGCTCCGACGCACCGTCACCGCCGTGCCCCACCTGTGGCACCGAGGAGACCCAGCGTCTCCTCTCGACCTTCCTCACGCCGAACATGGCCTCCGGCCAGCGCCACTTCCAGCGCGACGTCGGCTCCGCGTTGGCCGCCCAGGGCTGCTGCGGCGGAGGCGGGTGCGCCACCCACGCCTAGCACGGGCGCCCCGGTGAGGGCGGCGCGATGACGGTCGACCTGCTCGAGCTGCGCCCCGAGGCGATCGAGGCCGCCGACAAGCGGGCGCTCGAGCTGCTGGCCAACGGGCAGGCCGCCGAGGCCGTCGCGTCGCTGCGCGCGATCGTCGACCGCGCCGTCAGCAAGCACGGCGAGGAGAGCGAGCTGACCGGCATGGCGCAGTCGCGCCTGGCCGACATGCTGCGCCGCACAGGCGCGCCGGAGGCCGAGCAGCTCGGCGCGCTGACCGACGCGATCACGGCCTTCTCGGCCTCGGTCGGCCCGACCGACCCGCAGACGACGTCCGCCTTCGGGCGCCTCGCGCACGTCGCGCTCGCCGCCCAGGCGGTGGAGATCGCCGTCACCGCGGGGATGCAGGCGATCGCCGGGCTGCAGGCGCGCGGTGAGGGAGAGACGCCCACGGCCGGCGGCATCTACGCCGCGCTGGCGATGGCGGCCGCCGCGCGCCGCTCGCCCGCAGCGCCGGGCGCAGCCGAGCGCGCCCTGCGCTTCACGGAGAGCGCCGGCGGCGACGACGCGGACCGGCGCCGGGCGCTCGCGGCCTGGCGCGCGCTCGGCCGCCCGCGCCGGGTCACGATCAGCGAGGAGCTGACGCTCGTCGTGTTCGGCACACCGGCGGCGGTCGTCGTCGAGCTCGATCACGTCGCGCCGGACGGCGCGCTCGACCAGCACAACCACGGCTTCGCCTCCGACGCGGTCCGCGCCCTGCGCGACCGGATCGCCACGCCGCCGTTCGCGTGGCGTGCCTCGGCAGGAGGCTTCGAGATCGTCAGCCGATCCGGCGACGGTGCCGCCGTGCGCTTCGAGAAGGACGTCGAGGTGCTCCTCGACGCCGCCCAGCTCAACTCCGTGCGCGCCACGTTGGCCGAGGCGCTCGTGGGCGCCGGCGGCGGCGCGGCCGAGCCCGGTCGCAACGATCCGTGCCCGTGCGGCTCGGGTCGCAAGTACAAGCGCTGCTGCGGCAGCTGACGCCGCGCCCGCGTGATCGAGATCACCCACTTCACCGACCCCGGCTGCCCCTGGGCGTACTCGGCCTGGCCGGCGCACGCGACGCTGTGCTGGCGCTACGGCGACGCGCTGCGCTGGACGCTCGTGACGATCGGGCTGGCCGAGGATCGCGCGCAGTACGTCGCCCGCGGCTACAGCCCGCAGGCGTCCGCGATGAACTGGCGCACGACGTTCGCGCCCCTCGGCATGCCGTTCGCGTTCACGCCGAAAGCCGACCTCAGCGCCACGTCGCCGGCCTGCCGGGCGATCGTCGCCGCGCGACTGGACGCCCCCGACCGCGAGGTGGCGGCGTTTCGCGCACTGCAGACCGCGCAGTTCACGACGACGGGGCGCCTGGAGGATCCGGCGATGCTGCGCGAAGCGCTGGCGGCGGTGCCCGGCCTCGACGCGGATGCGATCGTGGCGCGCATCGACGACGCCGACGTCGTGGCCGCCTACGAGGCCGGCCGCGCCCGGGCGCGCACGGCGACGGGCTCGCCGACGGAGTTCCAGGGCCGTGCCGCGAACACGGACGGCGCCGTGCGCTACACCGCGCCCTCGCTCATCTTCGCCACCGACGGGCGCAGCCTGGAGGCCGGCGGCTTCCAACCGATCGAGGCGTACGACGTCGTCGTCGCGAACCTCGACCCGACCCTGCCGCGCCGCGCGCCGGCCGACGATCCCGTCGACGTGCTCGCGGCGTTCGACTATCCCCTGGCCTCGGCCGAGGTCGCGGCCGTGATGACGCCGCACCTCGGCGTACCCGACCTGCTCGTCGCCGAGACCGCGTTGATCGGCGCCGTCGGCGACGGCCGAGCGGTGCGCACCGCCGCGGGCAACAGCTCGCTCTGGGCGCTCGCGTGAGCGATCAGGCCGGCACCGGCGCAGGCTCCGGCCTCGCGTCTGGCGCCGGCGCGTCGGCGATCGGCCGGAGGATCAGGTAGCCGGCCAGGGCCGCGCCCGCCAGGACGAACATCGCGATCCGGCTGGCGTCGAACTTCGACAGGCCGAGCTCGGTCGCCACGAGCACCGTCCCGCCCCACAGCACGAGCGGCCCGAAGCCCGATGAGAGCTTGCCGACGAGCGCGTACAGCGCGAAGTCCTCGCCGCGGCGCTCGGGCGCCACGAGGCGCAGCAGGAAGACGCGGTCGACCGCCGACAGCGACCCGAGCGCCACGCCGACGAGCGGGCCGATCACCCACAGCAGTGCGCTCGATCCGGTCCCCGCGCCGATCACGAGGACGGTGATGATCATCCCCAGCGTGCCGAGCACCACGCGGCGCGGGCCGTGGCGGTGGGCGAGCCAGCCGGCGCCGAGCGCGCCCGCGATCGCGGCGACGGTGGAGGCCGCCAGCAGCACGTCGATCGCGCGGCCGTCGAAGTCGCCCGTCCGGCGCGCGTAGACGGTCATGAAGGCCAGCACGGTGGCGATCGCGTCGACGTAGAAGAAGCGCGCGAGCAGCAGCCGCCCGTGCGGCATGCCGCGCGCCCGGCGCAGCGTCGCGGCGAGCTGTGTGAACGGCCCGGCCGGCGCCCGCTCGCCCCCCGTACGATCCTCGCGGACGAGCAGGAACAGCGGCAGCGCGAACAACGCGAACAGGGCGGCGGCCGGCAGGAACGCGCGCTGCGCGTGGCCGTCGGTGGCGATGCCGCCGATCAGCAGCAGCACCGTCAGCGTGCCGAGGTAGCCGACGGCGACGCCGATGCCCGAGATCCGCGCGCGGTGGCGTTCGGGCGCGACGACGCTCAGCAGCGGGTGGTACTGCGAGTCGGCGGTGTTGAAGGCGAACGTGGCGATCGCGCCGACGACGAGCGCGAGCAGGATCGACTCGACGACCCCCAGCAGCCCGGTCGCCGCGATGCACACCAGCGTGAACACGATGAGGATCGGCTTGTGGCGCCCGCTGCGGTCGGCCAGCACGCCGATCAGCGGCAGCGCGACGATCAGCGCCAGCGAGACGAACGCGACCATGAGGCCGACGTAGATGTCCGGCTGCCCGCGCTCCTCGATGATCCAGTCGTTGAAGTACCGCGTGACGACGACGAACGAGAAGATCGTGTTCGCGAAGTCGTAGAGCACCCAGCCCACGACGGGCGCGTTGAGCAGGCGCCGGCGGTCGTCGTCCTGCACGCGGCGCAGGCTACGTCCTTCGTGCCGGCTGCGGCGCACACGGTAGGTTCCGCGCATCGCGACCGCGCCCTCCGAGCCCGCCTTCGGCATCGACGTGCGCTTCACCGGCGGCCTCACGCCCGCTCAGCAGGCCGCGTTCGAGACCGCGGCCGCCCGCTGGTCGCGGATCCTCAGCGCCGACGTCCCGTCCGTCGTCATCGACGGCGAGACGATCGACGACGTCCGCATCGACGCCGCCGGCGAGCGGATCGACGGGCCCGGGGGTGTGCTCGGCCAGGCCGGGCCGGTCGAGCTGCGGCCCGGCACCTTCGTCCCGGCCACCGGAATCATGTCCTTCGACAGCGCCGACCTCGATCAGATGCAGGAGGACGGCAGCCTCGTCAGCGTCATCGTCCACGAGATGGGTCATGTGCTCGGCTTCGGCACGATCTTCGATCGCCTGGACCTCGTCGCGGGCGCGGGCGGTCGCGACCCGCGGTTTACGGGCGAGAACGCGACACGCGAGTACGGCGACCTGCTCGGCGGCGACGGGCCGCGCCCGCACAGCGTTCCGCTCGCCAACGTCGGCGGGCCCGGCACGCGCGACGGGCACTGGCGCGAGGAGGTCTTCGCCAGCGAGCTGATGACGGGCTTTCTCGACATCGGCGCGAATCCGATCAGCCGCCTGACGGTCGGCGCGTTCGAGGACCTCGGCTACACCGTCGACTATGCGGCGGCCGATGCCTACCGGCTGCCGCGCGCGACGGAGCTGCTCACGCGCCGGCGCCCGCGCGAGCTGCACGGCCACGAGTGCGTCATCGAGATCCCCGAGCAGCACGTCCTGCCCGAGAGCGCGATCGTCGGCTGACGCCCCGCAACCGCGTCGCTCAGCAAGGGCGGTCAGTCCAGCTCGATGCGCATGGCGCGCGCCAGCGTCCCGCCGAGCACGTGCTCGGACTCGCCGAAGCGCACGGTCAGCGGGCCGTCGAACGGCTGGCGCGCGCTGACTTCGCAGCGGTCGCCGATCGCGATCCCGCGCTCGTCGAGGTAGCGCAGCATCTCCGGGTCGGAGTCCGACACGCGAACGAAGCGCCCGCCGGCGCCGACCGGGAGCGTGTCGAGCGCCTCGGTGTGGCCCTCGTCGATGACGAGGTCGTGGTCGGGGATCGGGTCGCCGTGCGGGTCGTGGGTCGGGTGGCCGAGCTTGGCGGCGATGCGCGCCTCGAGGAACTCCGAGAGGACGTGCTCGAGCGCCTCGGCCTCCTCGTGGACGCGGTCCCACGGCACGTCGAGGTGCTCGGCGAGGTAGAGCTCGAGCAGGCGGTGGTGGCGCAACATCTCCAGCGCGAGCCGCTCGCCGGCCGGGGTCAGGCGCACGCCGTGGTAGGGCTCGTGGAGCGCCAGGCCGCGCTCGGCGAGCTTCTTGACCATCGCCGAGGCCGACGCGGGCGTGACGCCGCAGCGCTCGGCGAGCGCGTTTGTCGTGACCGCGGCGCCGCCGGCGCGCCGCTGCAGGGAGTAGATCGACTTCGCGTAGTCCTCGATCGCGCTGCTGCGCGCCGCGGCCGACTCGACGACCATCAGTGGCTCCCCGCCAGCCGCGCCTGCAGGGCGCGCCGCCGCCGACGCCGCTGCACGGCGCGCGCGAGCAGCCCGTGGCGCGGGGACGCGACGAGCGCGACCGCGAAGCAGATCGCGGCGACGAGACCCATCGCTCCGGCGATCGACGCATCGACGGCGGTCGCGGCGGCGTGGCCGCCGACCGCGCTGACCCAGCCCACCGCGACCGTCACGACCACCATCGCCCACAGGCGGTTGGTCAGCAGGTAGGCGGCGGCGGCGGGCACGATGAGCATGGTGACGACGAGGATCGCGCCGACCGACTCGAACGCCGTCACTGCCGTGATCGCCACGGCGATCAGCAGCAACCGCGACAGCAACGCCGGCGAGATGCCGATCGTACGCGAGAACTGCGGGTCGAAGGTCGTCGCCTTGTACTCCTTCCACAGCAGCGTGACGAGCGCGAGGTTGCCCAGCGCGACCGTGCCGAGCAGGACGATCGAGCGGGCGATCTCCAGGCCGCCGATCGCCACCGTCTGAAACGGCGCGAACGCGATCTCGCCGTAGATCGTGGCGTCCAGATCGAGATGCACGCCGCTGGCGTATCGCGTCACTCCCAGCACGCCGAGCGCGAAGAGCGCGGGAAACACGAGCGCGATCGCGGCGTCGCTCTTGACGAGCCCCGTGGAGCGCAGAGCCTCGATCGCCAGCACGCAGATGATCGCGAAGACCGCGGCGCCGGCGATGACCGGCAGCGGGGCGCGCGTGCCGAGCAGCAGGTAGACGAGCACGATGCCCGGCAGCACGGCATGCGAGACCGCATCGCTCATCAGCGCGACGCGGCGCAGGACGAGAAACGGCCCGAGCAGCCCGGCCGCCGTGGCGACGAGGCCCGCGGTCAGGATGATCGTGAGGTCGTCGTTCAGCATCGCCTAGCCGTCCGCCGCTCTCATCAGCGCGTGCAGCCGGTCGGCGTACTCGTCGCCGAGGCTCGCGCGCAGGTCGGCCGGATCGGGCTCGCGGGCGTCCGGCACGTCGAGCTCGGAGCCGTGTTCGAGCCACGCCGACCACAGCTCGCGCCGCTCGAGCACGGCGTGCGCAGCGGCGGCGCCGGGCTCGGACAGGTAGAGGCGCTCGCCGTCTCGCCGGATCATGCCGGCCCGGTCGAGGTCGCGCAGGGCGCGGCGCAGCGCCCGCGCCGGTCGCGCGCTGGCGAGCGCCAGCTCACCCGCGGTCAGCGGCGGCCCCGCGTGGATCGCGGTCTCCAGGTCGACGAGCACGCCTTCGGCGAGCGTCCGGCGGCGGCTGCGTGCCAGCCGCCGCGCGCGCCACAGCACGCCGCGGCGCGGCGCCACGAGCACCGCGACGACGACGCATGCGACGGCGACGAGCACGATCACCGGCCCGGTCGGGACCTCCCCGCGCGACGCCAGCAGCGTACCGCTGACCCCGACGGCGGCGCCGATCGCGGCGGCCAGCGGGATGACGAGCGCGAGCCGGCCCGCGAACTGGCGCGCCACGACGGCCGGCGCGACGAGCATCGCGACCATGAGGATCGCCCCGACCATGCGCAGGCCGATGACGACGGCGATCACGAGCAGCGCCGTCATCGCGATCTCCAGCGCTCGGACCGGCAGCCCGACCGCACCCGCGAAGTCCGGGTCGAACAGCGTCGTCTTCAGAGGGCGAAAGCCGATCGTGACGAGCGTCAGCGCGACGAGCGCCAGGACGCCCATGACCACGACATCGCGTTCGAGCAGTCCCGCCGCCTGGCCGAAGAGGTACTTCTCCAGACCGGCCTGGTTGGAGTTGTCGGTGTTCGCGATGTAGGTCAGCAGGACGATCCCCAGCGAGAAGAAGCTCGACAGCACGACCCCGATCGCGGCGTCGGGGCGGATCCGTCCCGTGCGCTCGATTCCGACCATCAGCAGCGCTCCGACGAGGCCGGCAACGGCGGCGCCGGCCAGGAGCGTGGTGGCGTCCTTGGCGCCGGTGGCGATGAACGCGATGCAGACGCCGGGCAGCGCCGCGTGCGACAGCGCGTCACCGACGAGGCTGCGCTGGCGCAGCACGGCGAACACGCCGACCGCGCCCGCGGTCACGCCCAACAGCATCGCCCCCAGCACGACGACGGCGTCGCTGTAGTCCAGCGGGATGAGGTCGATCAGCCAGCCCACGATGCGTTCGTCTCGTCCTGCGACCGTACGGCCGCGCCGTAGGCGCGCCGCACGTTGGCGGGGGTGAGCGCCTCACCGACCGGGCCGGCGGCGACCGCGCGGACGTTGAGCAGCAGCGCCCAGTCGAACGCCGACCGCACGGTCCCCAGGTCGTGGTGCACGACGATCATCGAACTGCCCTCGTCGCGCAGCTCGTGCATGAGCTCGAGGATGCTCGCCTCGGTGCGGGCGTCGACGCCCGCGAACGGCTCGTCGAGCAGCATGACCGGCGCCTGCTGCGCGAGCGCGCGCGCGATGAAGACGCGCTGGCGCTGACCACCCGAGAGCTCGCCGATCTGGCGCCCGGCGAAGCTCGCCATGCCGACGCGCTGCAGGCACGCGTCGACGAGCGCCGCCTGCGAGCGTCCGACGCGGCGCAGCCACCCCGTCGCCGCGTAGCGCCCCATCTCGACGACCTCGCGCACGGTGATCGGGAAGTCCCAGTCCACGGCGTCGCGCTGGGGGACGTAGGCGACGCGGTCACGGTTGGCGCGCACGGGGCGGCCGTGGACCAGCGCCTGTCCCGCGTCGGAGGGGATGAGCCCCAGCGCAGCCTTGAGGAGCGTCGACTTGCCGGCCCCGTTGGGGCCGACGACGGCCGACATCGCGCCCGCCGGGAAGCGGGCGTCGACGTCCCAGAGGACCGGGCGCGAGCCGTAGGAGACGGGGAGGCGGCGCACCTCGAGCGCCGGCGTGGTTTCCGGGATCGGCCTCACTTGAGCGCC
>DASZDB010000629.1:0-7654 GCA_035942495.1 Solirubrobacteraceae bacterium | reverse complement strand
GTCCAGCAGCCCGGCCGCCTCCAGGCGCGCGCGGGTGCGCGGATGCAGCGGCAGCACGACGGGGACGCCGAGGTCCAGCAGCAGCGCGACGAGCCGCTCCAGGCGCACGGGATCGTCGACCGTCCCTGCGCGATGGGCGGTGACGAGCACGTACGCCCCGGGCTCCACGCCGGCCGCGCGCAGTGGGCCGTCGTCGGCGCGGGCGCGCGGCGCGAGCAGGCGCGCGACGTCGACCATGACGTCGCCGCCGACCTGCACCGCTTCGCCGCAGATACCCTCGCGTGCGAGGTTGTCCGCCGCGTTCTGCGACGGGACGAGCAGCAGGTCGCTGACGTGGTCGGTGACGACGCGGTTGAGCTCCTCGGGCATCGCGCGGTCAAAGGAGCGCATGCCGGCCTCAATGTGCGCCAGCGGGATCCGCGCCTGCGCGGCGGCGAGCGCGCCCGCGAGCGTCGAGTTCGTGTCGCCGTAGACGAGCACCGCGTCGGGCCGCTCCTCGCGCAGCAGTTCCCCGAGCGCGCTCAGCATGCGCGCGGTCTGGTCGGTGTTCGAGCCGCCGCCGAGCGCAAGCACGACGTCCGGAGATGGCATCCCGAGTTCGCGTACGAAGATCGCCGACAGCTCGTCGTCGTAGTGCTGGCCGGTGTGGACGAGCAGCTCCTCGTGCTGCTCGCGCAGTGGTCCGGAAACGGCCGCTGCCTTGACGAACTGCGGCCGGTTGCCGATGACCGTGACGATCCTCACGCGGCGGGCGCGCGCGCGAGCGAGGCCTCGATGTGCTCGTGGACCGCCGCGGCAGCAGCGATCGAGACCGGTCCCGGCGCCTGCGGCAGCGAGGCGCCGTCGATTGCGTGGACCGGATGCACCTCGCGCAGCGAGGACGCGAGGAACGCCTCGCTCGCCGCCGCGAGATCCTCCTGCGTCGTCACGCGCTCGGCCGCGGGGGTGACGGCCATGAGGGCGCGGCGCGTGATCGAATCCAGGATGCGGTCGCTGAGCGGCGGCGTGTACAGCTTCTCCTCGAGGACGTAGAAGAACGATGTGGTCGGACCCTCCAGAACGCGACCGTGGGGCGTGACCAGCAGCGCTTCGTCGGCGCCGTGCTCGCGCGCGATGCGCGTCGCGAGCATGTTCGCGCCGTAGGAGAGCGACTTGACGCCGTCGAGCACACGCGTGGGCGTGTACGTGACGGTCTGCAGCGCAATCGTCTCCGGGCGCTCGGGGAGGGTCTCGAGCATCCCGATCCGCCGGCCGCCGCGGGTCACGACGAGGCGCAGCATCGCCTCGTCCGGCTCGCCCGCCGCGATCAGCGCGTGGGCATCGGCGCGCACGGCATCGGTGTCGAACGGCAGGCGCAGGGCCTGCGCGCTGCGCGCCATTCGCTCGAGATGCTCCTGCATGCCGAACGGCCGGCCGGCGTAGATGCGCATGACCTCGAAGACGCCGTCGCCGCGCAGCAGACCGTCGTCGGTGACCGGGATCTGCGCGTGCGCGACGTCCATGACGGCGCCGTCGAGGATCGCGAGCGTTGCGGGCATGCGTAGAGCCTAGGGGCAACGGCGCCGCCGCCCGGCCGAGGCGACCGATCAGGCCTGTGCGAGGCGGGCGCGCAGCGCCGGGAGGTCGGGCGTGTCGACGGCGAGCTCGAGGCGCGCGAGCAGCGCGGCGGCGCCCGGCCCGAGGTCGCCGAACGGGTCAAAGGCGCT
The DNA here is from genome assembly GCA_035942495.1 of Solirubrobacteraceae bacterium. GTDB lineage: Bacteria > Actinomycetota > Thermoleophilia > Solirubrobacterales > Solirubrobacteraceae > CADCVQ01. Next base: position 5,948 of record DASZDB010000629.1, on the reverse strand, counting down.
GCCGGCCAGCGCACGGAAGACCGCGTGGTGCAGACGCGGCTGCGCGACGAGCTCCTCGAGCAGGCCCGCCTTGAGGCTCCACGGGACCGGGCCGGATACCTGCAGCACCCGCGCCACGCGCTGCTCCCACGGCGCGACATCGCGGCGCGTCACCTCGTGCCAGGCCTCCCGCAGCGTCGCCTCGTCTTCGAAGAAGTCGACCCACAGCGAGTGCGCGACGGGGTCGGCCAGCCGTTCGTCGTCGTGCGCGAGCCACGTGCGGTAGGCGTCCCACAGCATGCGCCGCTCGTCCTCGCCGAACTCGCCATGGAAGCCGTGCAGCGCGACCGTGTTCGCGTAGCAGGGCATCTCGGCGTAGAGCCGCAGCGCCATCTGCAGGCGTTCGCGAAGCGCCGTGTCGCCGTGCCACCAGGCGTCGGCGAACTGCGGCGGGACCGCCTGCAGGTCGCCGGCCCAGGACCGCTGGCCGCCACAGCGGCCGGTGCCCGCCGCCGATGCCCACGCCCGCTCGCACGCCGCGCGGTAGCGCTGCGGCCCGACCTTCGCCACGAGCTCCTCGAACAGCATCGACCGGACGATAGAGCGTGCTCACAGCTCTCGGTCACACCGAGCGCGCTCGCGTCTCGTTGGCATCGTGCACTCCGGGGCCGCCGCGCCGCCGGCGCGATCAGCGCGGTGTTCTGGACCTGTCGGCCGCGGGACCCAGTTGCCGGCGCGTCGGACGGCCGCCGACGCTGGTCGTGGCGCTTGCGCCGCGCATGTCCGCAAGCCCCTCGCGCACGTCGATGAACGTTCCCAGCGCCCCCGCCGCAACCGTTCGCGTCTCGCCGGCCACCGTGACCTTGACCGGGCGCCGGTCACGCGCGAGTCCGTAGACGACCGTCCTGGGCGGCGCGGTGTCGTAATGAACGGCGGCGAGCAGCCCCTCCGCCGCGAGCGACTGACACACCCCGGGAACCTGGTCTGGAAGTGCACGGAACCTACGTGACGCATTGACCGTGCCGATGACGCCGTTGCGAAGCCGGCCGACCGTGACGCACTCCTGCCCTGCGCGGTTGGTGAAGACGCGCAGCACCCACGGCAGCCCGCCTCCGGGATCGGGGGTCGCGCTGTCGGTGACCACGCCCCGCTGCGCCGCCGGCGCCGCTTCGGCGGGAACCTTGTCGGCGCGGTGATCGGCGTCACCGCGATCAAGTGCGCGCTCGGCGACGGCGACGCCGCCAACCGAGATCAGCGCTCCGAGCGCGAGCAGCAGCCAGTGGCGCCGCCGCCCGCGCCGCACGCGCTGCGCGACGCGCGCCTCGATCTCGTTGTCGCGCGCGGCCGCGCTGCGCAGCTGGTCGCGCAGGCCATCGAGCACCGGAGGCAGGTCGTGGCTCATGCGTCCGCCAGCACGTCGGGGACCCTGTCGCCGAGGAAGCGTTGCATGGTCTTCAGCCCGCGCGACACGCGCGCACGGATGACATCGGGTGTCGTCTCGAACTCGGCCGCGATCTCCGCATAATCGCGCTCTTCGAGGACGCGCGCCCGGATGGCCGCCGCCTGATCGGGCCGAACGGCGTCGAGTGCCTCCGCGAGCCGCGCGCGCAGCCCGTCGAGGCCGGCCTGGCGATGCAGGTACTCGACGTCCTCCGTGCCGAGGCTGGGGCGCTCCAGGCCGAGCCTGGCCACCGCCGCCTGCTCGACCCGGCCCTTGCGCCAGTAGCCGTGCAGCAGGCTCCGGGCGATCGCGAACAGCCAACCCTGCTCCGCCTCCGCGCAGCGTCCGCGAAACTGGCGGCGGCGCTCGAGCGCGAGCGCGAACGTCTCAGCCGTGAGGTCGATCGCGATCTCGGGGTCGAAGATGCGCCGCATGAAGTACACGGACACGCGCCCGACGTACAGCTCATAGAAGTCCGCGAACGCGTCGGGGTCGCGGAGGCTGCGCGCCAGGAACGTCGCTCCCGGGGCGGCGACCGGCGGCCTGCCCTCCATGGCCATCGCTCAACGATGGCACAAGGAAGGGGGATCTACCGTGTTTCTCGTCACACTTGCGCCGGCGGCGCCTCATAGGTGGCATGCCCTCACCGCCGGACTCCGCGGCACGGCGCCACACGCTGCCACTGCTCGTCCTCGCGCTCGTCTGCGCCTTCAGCTTCGGAGCGATCGTTCGCGTCGCGGTCGCCGGCCACTACCACGTCGCGTGCGTCGGACACGGGTTCGTCCACGGCAACTACACGACGGACGGATCGTTCTACGGCCGCGTCGAGGAGGGATGCGGATCGACGCTGCGCAACTGTCACCTGTACACGTACGGCTCCTACATCGGCGGGCAGACGGTCACGGGCTCCACAGCGATGTGTAACGCCTGGTCGCACAGCTTCGGCAGCTACACCGAATGCGCCTCGACGACGCACGTCGACAGCCGGGGCGTCTTTTCGAGCCACGTTCACAAGGCGCATAACTGGTGCGCCTGACCCGCACGGTGAAGACCACCGCCGCGATGATCGCGACCGCGGCAGTCGGCGCGTCCGCGGCGTCGGCGCTCATCGGCTCGCCGGCGGCGGCGCCGCTGTCGCAAAGCCCGGTGGCCCGGCCGGGCTCCGACCGCGTCGGTCAGACCGCGCCCGACCCAGCCGGTGGCCTGGCCTGGGCCGTGCGCCGCTACGTCAGCACGAGCGGGAGCAGTTGCGTCGAGGCCGGCCGGATCAGCGAAGGGCGCTTCGGGCAGATCAGGCCGGACGGGATCTTCGGTGAGACGCCGGTCCAGGAGAGCGGCACCTGCGGCAGCCTCGTCGAGGAACCGGTGCTGCTCGCGATCAACCACTCTCCGGCGGCCGGGCAGCGGCCGGCGCGGACCGTCCTCTTCGGGCAGGCCCGATCGGATGTCGCCGCGCTGGAGGTGACCGGCGCGGACGGTGCCCACCGCAGGCTCGTCGCGGGCGCCGGCGGCGAGTTCATCCTGCCCTTGGCGGGGACGATCGCGCCCACCGACCTTCCCGTACAGGTCACCCTGCTGACCGGGCAGCAGCTGACCTTCGACTGGCGCTGACGCGCACTCGTCACAACCTGCGCCATCCGGACTCATAGGACTGACGGGCAGGCAACGTCGACGTTCACGGCCGTCCCCGCGTCCCTTCCCCGTGGCGCTACGGGCGGTCGTGGCGTCGTGCGCACACGACGGCCACGCGGGAACGTCAGCGTGCCTGCGCTGTCGCCGCGGCCGGCGGCGAGGCCGGCGGCGAGGCCGGCGGCGGAGGAGGCTCTCGCAGCTCACGCGCGTACGTGAGTGCCGTCGCCACCAGCGTGAGGATCGGTACCGAGATGAAGATGCCGATGATGCCGGCGAGGATCCCGCCCGTCGCGAGCGCGAGGATCACCGCGATCGGATGGATGTGGATGGTGCGTCCCATGATCAGCGGATACAGCAGGTGCCCCTCGACCTGCTGGACGGCGATCACGAGCCCGAGCACGATCAGCGCCGTGATCACGCCGCCGTCCACGAGCGCGATCAGGACGGCCGCCAGGCCGGCCGTGAAGGCCCCGATCAGCGGGATGAAGGCGGCCAGGAACGTGAGCAGCATGAGCGGTATGACGAGCGGGACGCCGAGGATCGCGAGACCGGCGCCGATCATAGTGGCGTCGGCGGCGCCGACGAGCACCAGGCCGCGCACATAGCCCGTCAGCGCGAAGTACGAACGGCGCGCCAGCTCGTCGAGGCGCGTGCGCTGGCGGCCGCCGAACGTGTCGACGATCCAGCGCCAGATGGCCGGGCCGTCCTTGAGGAAGAAGAACAACAGCAGCAGCGTGATGATCAGGCCGGTGATGACCTCGCCGGCGACCACCGCGCCGTGAACCACGCCGCCGGTGAGCGCGCCGCTGGAGGCGCTGAGCTGTTCGCCCGCGTTGTCGATGTAGCGGTCGATGTCGCCCGCGGTGATATTGAAGGGCGGCTCCTCCAGCCAGTCGCCGGCCTCTCGGATGCCCTGTTGCACGCTCTCCGCGAGATCGGCGACCTGGCGCGCCACCGCCGCGCCGGCCATCGTGAGCGCGGCCGCCAGCAGGGCGATCGCCCCGAGCAGGACCGTTGCCGCCGCGGCGCCGTCCGAGAAGCGGTGGCGCCCCAGCCAGCGCACCGGCGGGCGCAGCACGGTGCTGATGAGCACGGCGACGATGATCGGCAGCACGACGATGCGCAGGTAGGCGAGCGCGTATGCGGTGACCGCGACCGCCGCGACCAGCACGAGCATGCGCCAGCCGATGGCCGCGCCCGAGCGCAGCCAGCGCGGCACGGGATCGCCCGCGGGCGCGACGGCGGGCAGGGCGGTCGGCACGACCTCGGCAGGTGCCGTCGTCGGGGTCGGCGTCGGCGCAGTCGCGGGTGCGGTGGCGGCCGGTACCTCGTCGGGCTCCGTGCGGACCGGCGGCCCCGCTGCCTTGTCCGTGCCTGGTTTGCGGGCGGTCATCTGCCTGAGCGTACGACGCGGGGCCCTCGGCCCACGCGATCCGCCGCGATTCCTGATGCCCCCGCCAGGAATCGAACCTGGAACCTTCGGATTAAGAGTTGCCCAATTTGCAGGGCTTTCACCGTACTTGCTGGGGTTTGGGCCAGGTATCGCCGGGTTCAGGGGGGTTGTTTTTGCCGAGTTCGGGACACGGTTCGGGACACGGTCGTTGTCCGGACCTCCGACCGGCTCGGCGCCTGGTTGTTGCCTCCATGCTGCCGGGCCGTGCATCGCCGATCTCCGGTCGTGCCGATTGCACCCGCGAGAACTCCGCAGGTGGCAGTCGCTCAGGCCCGCGTGTGACGTTGGCAGTAATGGCGGGTTTCCTCAGCGGTATCCGGCGAGCCGAGATCTGCGGTCGCCCACGCAATCGGGGCGCCGGCATAGCGCCCCCCTTGCGGTTTCGGCCTCGCCGACGTCCAGGCCGATGATCTCGCAGCGACCGGTCTCGTGGACGGCGTGCGGGACGACGACGCACTTGCGGGCGACGCGGCCGCCGTCGCGGACCTTCTCGTGTCGACGAACACATACGGATCGCGACCGGCTATCGCGCGAGCTCCTCGTGAAGAAACTGCGCCGGCGCACGTCATCTGCGAACGCTCACGGCACGCGACCGGCGCGGCCGGCGCTACTGCTTCGCCTCGAAGCAGCAGTGCCTGCGAGACTTTGGAAGGTGCCGGTTGATGCCGTAGAGGCCGAAGAGCTGGCACGCGGGAGGTTGAGCGTGTCGCCGCCGAGTCGGGACTGGACGACCTCGTCCTTCGCGCCGAGCGAGAGGCGCGCGTCGCGCGAGAGAAACACCGCGTCCTGGCCGGGGGTTAAGCGGTCGCCGTGCGCTCGGCGAGCCACTCGTCGAGGACCTGGCGCACGAGCGGGTTCAGCGGCACCTCGCGCGGCAATCGCCCTTGCCCGACCGCCCGACGCGGCCCTTGCGCGCGCTGACCTGGACGTCGTCGAGCTCCAGCGCCACCGCGCTGGTCACCGCGATCGACGTCGCCATTGGTGTCGAGCATTCATCGTTCCTGCAGTTCGCCGGGTCGCATGCCGGGTGGTCCGAGGAGTTCGATCGAGTGCTCGAGCGCAAGTTCCGCGGCGCGCGCGACATCGGGAGGCCCGTCGAGCAGCGGTAGGCGGTGTTCGGGTGCGGGTCTGCCGAAGCTGCGCACGTACTCCTCAAAGCCGGCTGGGACGCAGGTGATAAAGGCGTGCAGCTCGCCGGCGCTGGTGACCTCGATGGTGTGCGGCACCCCGGGCGGTCCTTCGGCGTAGCCGGTCGGGCCGAGGACGTGGACGGTGTCGTTGCCGACCCAGAAGGTCAGCTCGCCATCGATGACGTACCAGCCCTCATCGAGGTCATGGTGGACGTGCAGCGGTGTTTGGCATCCCGGCGGCGCCCAGACCTCGATCAGCGAGAAGCGCCCGCCGGTCTGCTCGCCGGCGATGAGGATGTCAAAGAGCTGATCG
>DASZDB010000628.1:0-5495 GCA_035942495.1 Solirubrobacteraceae bacterium | reverse complement strand
GAGTTCCACAAGGCGATCGTGGCGCTCGAGAAGGCCAACGAGGACCCGGGGCTGGAGGGCATGGAGCTTGCCGAGTACTTCCGCGACACGGTGCTCCCCGCGATGGCGGGCGTGCGCGAGGTCGCCGACCGGCTCGAGCGGCTCGTCGCCGACGACCTGTGGCCGCTGCCGAAGTACTCCGAGGTGCTGTTCATCAAGTAGCGGTCGACCGCCGCGCGACGTGCGAGAGGGTTCCGCCCCCACGGTGCCCTCGCTCGTTCCGGACCGCTCGCTCACGCGGTTCTCACCTCGATCGCGTATGAAGGGGGCGTGGCGAGGGTGATCGCAGGGTGGGCTGTGGCGGTCGTCGCCGCCGCATCACTGGCCGCGTGCGGCAGCGAGGACGACCCGAACCGCGGTCTGCCGCAGGGCAGCGAGCCGGTCAAGCTCGACCCGGCCGACTTCACGACGAAGATCGACAACCCCTACTTCCCGATGCCGGTCGGCACCCGCTGGGAGTACCGCGAGACCGACACGACCGGTGGGCGCGAGAAGGTCGTCGTGCGCGTCACCGACGAGACCAAGAGGATCGCGAACGGCATCACCGCGCGCGTCGTGCGCGACACCGTGACCGAGAAGGGCGTTCCGGTCGAGATCACCGACGACTGGTTCGCGCAGGACGACAAGGGCAACATCTGGTACCTCGGCGAGTACGTCACGAACTACGAGGACGGCAAGGTCGTCGACCACGCGGGCTCGTTCGAGGCCGGAGTCGACGGGGCACAGCCCGGGATAGCCATGCCCGCGGACCCGAAGCCCGGGGTCTCCTACCGCCAGGAGTACCTCAAAGGCGAAGCCGAGGACGAGGGCGCGGTCGTGACGGTGGGCGAGGAGCAGGTCGAGGTGCCCTACGGCTACTTCAAGGACGACGTCCTGATGACGCGCGACCTCGTGCCGACGGAGCCGCGCGTCCAGGAGCTGAAGTTCTACGTCCGCGGGATCGGGCCGGTGCTGAGCGTGCACACCGACGGCGACGGCGGGCGGGCCGAGCTCGTCGCCTTCAAGCGGGGCCGGTAGGCGCGGCGCGCTTCAGCCGCGGCTGAACATCCGCTGCAGCATCTGCTGCACGCTGTCGAGGATTCCTCGCACAGGCGCGAGGAGCTTCGCAAGCCCCGTTTCGCCCGCCGTCGCGCTCGCGGTGGCGGACGACGGCAGCCTGAGGCCGAACCGCGCGAGCACGCGATCGATCGACGTCAGCAACGGGACGACCGTGCGCTGCAGCATGCTCGTCGCCATCGACATCGCGTTCTGCGTGCCGCCGGCCGCGAGCGCCTGCGCGTCGGCGATGACCTGCCGCAGCCGCTCGGTCAGCCGGGCAATCCGCGCTTTCGCCAGCTCCTCGGGCGTCGCGGCCGGCGCCGTCGGAGCGGAACGGCTCGCTGCGGGAGCCCGCCGCTCCAATGCCGCTGCGGGTTCCTCGGCAGTCGAACCGCCGGGCTCCCGCAGCGCGGGCGCGTCCGATGAGGTTCCGAGGATCGCCGCAGCGCCGGCGCCGCCGCTCGTGACGGCCTTTGCCCGCACGCGGCGCGGCGGCTCGGTCGCCGTCACGCGGGGAGCCGTCACCTGCGAGGCAGAGCTCGGCGGCTGTGCCGTCTGCGCCCTGGGAGCGGGACGGTCGGGCGCGGCTACGCGCTCGATCTCGACTGCGGCGGTACCGGTCCCCGCGACGGCAGCCGCCACCGCAAGGCCCTTGACTGCCACGGGCAGGCCGCTCCAGCCCAGGCCGGCGCCACCCGCCGCCGTGGCGCCGCCGCCCGCGATCAGCGCGCCGCCACCGACGCCGCCGCCGAGCGCGCCGAAGATGGCCGCGCCCGAACCCCACAGCGCGAACGCGTGCAGGTCCGCGCGCCGAGCGGCGATCGAGCGTTGGAAGGAGGCACAGTCGTCGCACGAACGCAGATGCGCGCGGATCCCGCGGGCCCGCAGGCTGCGCCGGTCGCCGTCGGAGATCGAGTGGCGCACGCTGGCGCATGCCGTGGCGCGCCCGTCGACGGCGTCGTGCAGCGCGTTGCGCGCGTCGAAGACGGCGCGGCGAGCGGCCTCGTTGGACAGACCCAGGGCAACGCCGATCTCGTCGTAGCTCAGCCCGTTGAGCTCGCGCATGACGAGCGCCCCGCGCTGACGCTCGGGCAGCGTGCGCAGGTCGTCGACGAGCTGGGCGAGCCGCCCGCGCTGCTCCGCGTCGAACTCCGGCCCGGGAACCGCCGGCTCCAAGGACTCGACGAGCTCGGACTGCGGGCGGCGCCGGCGCACGATCGTGATCGCCTCGTTGTGGGCGATCTTGTACAGCCAGGGGCGCAGCGGGCGACTCGCATCGCGGGCCGGCAGCGCGCGCAGCGCGCTCTCCAGCGCGTTCTGCGTTGCGTCGCGCGCGTCCTCGCCGTCGAGCAGGATCGACCGGGTGTAGCCGAGCAGCGGGCCGTAGTAGCGCTCGTAGAGCGCCGTGAACGCTGCGTCGTCACCCGTGGCCGCGCGTCCCGCGAGGAGCTCGTCGCCCAGGCCAGAGCGCGTGAAGCGGCGCAGGGGACGGGGGGTGACGCTCGACGGCGCCGTCATCGTCATGCTCCGTCCACGCTGTGGCATGCCGCATGTGATGCGGTACCTGCCCCAGCGACCGACTTGGCGCGTTGGCGCTCATGCGGCGGCGGTCGGTGAGCCTGCCGACGCGACGGGGCGCAGCCAGTGGCTGCGCCCCGCGGGCGACGAACTGACCTGCGCTTACGCCGCAGCAGCCGGTGCGACCTGGCCCCCGAAGAGGCCGGACAGCAGGTTGCTGATCAGCGCCATGATGCTGCTGATGATGCCGCCGATCCCGCCGCCGCTCGAGCCGCCGCCGAAGAGGCTGCCGAGCAGGTCGCTGAGGAAGTTGCCGGTGTCGCCGGGCAGCGCGCTCTGGCCGCCGCCGGTGACGCTGCCGAGCAGGCCGCCGAAGAGGCCGGTCAGCCCGCCGCCGGATGTCGCGGTGCCGACGAACGGCAGCGACCCGAGGATCGTGTCGATCAGGCCGGTGACCGTCCGCAGCACGGTCGGGACGATCGTGCCGACGGTGCCCGTGACGAGGTTCAGGATCTGCAGCAGCGGGCCCTGAACGGCCGTCGGCAGCATCGGGACGATGCCCTTGATCGCCGAGAACGCCATCTCGATCATCTGGGTCGCCATCGCGAGCGCCTGCGTCACGATCGACGCGACGTTGCCGGGCAGGTCTCCGCTCTGAATCGCCGCGTCCATGTTCGTGACCTCGTCGGCGTCACCGACCGCGAGCGCCGCGACGATCGAGGCGAGGAGCGGACGCACGCTCTCGGGCACGTCGTCCAGCAGCGAGGCCAGCGTCCGGATGACCTTCGCCTGGTCTGCGAGCGAAGGCTTCGTCGCGCGTGCCAGCAGCAGCTGCGCCTGGCCTCGCACCTGATCTACGAGCCGGGTGATCGCGGCGATGAACTGCTCGTAGGACGCCCCTGCGAGCGTCAGCGCCCGCGCGGCGGCGACGCTGTCAGAACCGGAGGCCATCGCGCGCGCCTTGCGCGCGGCGGCGGCGTTCTGCGAGCGAGCGGTGCGCAGATGGCGAGCGACGCCGGCGCTGTCGCGGGCCTTCGCTGCGCGGTTCATGTGCTTGACCGCCTTCTTGGCCTTGGCCACGTGGGCCTGCACGGCGGCCGAGCCGGTGGATGACCTGGCCGAAGCGGTACCCGGAACGGCCACCAGCACGGCAAGCGCCGTCATGACGACGACGAGACGACGGGAGTGGGACATGTAGTACCCCTTGACAGCCGGACGGCCTGGGACGAGGCCGCGTGTTTCGCGCGCCGCACCGAGTGCGGGTGCGCCTTGATTGCGCCACGCGCGAACCTGCGTCGTGTGATCCGCTGCACGATAAGTTGGCGCGTTGCCGCTCTCCGATCGTTCGCGCCCGGGGCGGCGAGCTACAGCGCGGCGACCTTCGGCGCGGGGCGCTCCTCGGCGAACATCCGCAGCGCGAACGCCCCTGCGGGATGCGCCCGCCAGCGCAGCACGGCGGCGCGCATCTCGTCGTGCATGTCCTCGGGCTGGGGCAGCGGCGTGCCGTACACGGGCGGCGCGACGCACGGCGCGGCGAGCGCCGCGAACGTCAGGTCCGCGGCGCTGAAGCGGTCGCCCGCGAGGTAGCGGCGGCCGTCGGAGAGCCGCTCCGCGACGGCCTCGAACTCCTCGTCGACGCGTACGATCGCCGCGCGCACCGCGTCGGGGTTCACGCCGAGGGCGCGCCGGATCACGCGCTTCGCCGGCGCCAGCACGAACGGGAACATCCGCCGCTCCCAGGCCGGGACACCGGTGAGGTTCCACGGCGCGTAGCGGCGCGCGTCACGGAAGACCTGGTCGTAGAGCCAGCGTCGCCCCTCCGGCCCGAGCACCGTGTCGTAGCGGCGCTCGAGCGCGACCACCTCTGATCGCGCGTCGGCGCCGGATGGATACAGGCGCCGCTCGGGCGGCGTGTGCTCGTCGGCGTAAGCGAGGATCGCCGGCGACTCGCCGAAGACGCCGTCGGCGGCGCGCAGCACGGGCACGGTCTTGCCGCCGCCGGCGCGCTTGGCCGCCGCCACGTGCACGAGCTGGATGTGACGCTGCTCCGTGTAGTCGACCCCGGCGCGATCCAGCGCCCAGCGCGCCTTCTCGCAGAAGTGGCTGATCGGGATCGTGACGAGGATCCGGCCGCTGGATGGCATCGCGGACGCGACGCTATAGGGGCAGGGGGTCCGGCGAGCAAGCCTGCCAAGCTGCGCGCCGTGATCGATCCCCTGCGCACCGTCACCGCCACCCGGTACGTCGAGGCCCTGCGTGAGGGCGGGTCGCTGCCCGGGCTCGTCGAGGCCGACGACGACGGGATGTACGTGACGAAGTTCCGTGGCGCCGGACAGGGCGAGAAGGCGCTCGTGGCCGAGGTCGTCGCCGGCGAGCTCGGGCGGGCACTCGACCTGCCGGTGCCCGAGCTCGTCGTCGTCGACGTGGACGTGGCGCTCGCCGCGGCCGAGCCGGATGCCGAGATCCAGGACCTCATCCAGGCCAGCCCGGGCCTCAACCTCGGGATGGACTTCCTGCCCGGCGCGCTGCCGTACACGCCGGGCGCCCCGATCGACGCGGCGCTCGCGGCCGACATCGTCTGGTTCGACGCCCTCGTCACGAACGTCGACCGCACGCACCGCAACCCCAACCTGCTCGTCTGGGGCAGGCGCATCTGGCTCATCGATCACGGCGCCGCGTTCTTTCGCCAGCACGGCGACAAGTCCCTGACGCTCACCGCCCACGAGAACGTCCCGATGCTTGACCAGCACGTCCTGCTTGCCGCCGCGGGCTCGATCGAGGAGGCCGACGAGCGCCTCGGCAGCCGCGCCCTGTCGGCGGTCGGCGAGGCGATCGCCCGCGTGCCCGCACAGTGGCTCGGGGTCAACCCGACCAGTCGCCGCGCCGATCTCGCCTCCTTT
>DASZDB010000627.1:0-1700 GCA_035942495.1 Solirubrobacteraceae bacterium | reverse complement strand
GCGGGCGGGGTTCGCGCGGGCGCTGGTGCTTGATCCGGACATCGTGTTATTCGACGAGCCCGATTCGGGCTTGGATCCGGTGCGGACGGCGTTGTTGGGTGAGCTCATTCAGGAGATTCATGAGGACATGATGGGCGAGGCTCACAGGCGCGGAACGCCGCCGCCGGCGTCTACGTTGATCACCCACGACATCATGACCGCGCGGCGCGTCGCCGAGCACATCTCGGTGCTGTGGAGGGGCCGGATCGTCGAGTCCGGTCCGGCGGCGGAGCTGTTTGAGTCTGACAATCAGTTTGTCCGGCAGTTTCTGGCCGGCGAATCGCAGGGGCCGCTGGGGATGGAGTGACGACCGGGCGGGTCGGACGACCCCCGCCCCGCGAGGCTGGATCGACTCACCCCGGGCTGCGCCGGCATTCGGCGCAGCCCGCCGAGCTGCCCACTAGCCTGCTCGCACCTTGAGGGACCCACGCCCGCTGCACCGCGCCGTGACGCTCGCGGCCAGGCGGCCAGCGCTCGTGCTGGCGCTGACCGTCGTTCTCGCGCTCGCCGGGCTGGCGTGCGCCACGCAGCTGCGGCCCGACGCGGGCATCGACACGCTCGTCGGAACCGAGGGCCGCTCCTACGCCGCGACCGCCACCTACCGCGAGCGCTTCGGCGACGACCCGATCATCGTGCTCGTGCGCGGCCCGCTGACGAAGCTGCTGCTCTCACAGGATCTCGAGCGCGTGCTGGGCCTCGAGGGCTGCATCGCGGGCAACCTCCCCGCAGGGACGGTCCCGCCCGGCGGCGCGAACGGGCCGTGCGGCCGGCTCGCGCGCGACAAGCCGGTCAAGGTCGTCTTCGGCCCCGGCACGTTCATCAACGAGGCGGTCCGCCAGCTCGGCACCGGCTTCGCCCGCCGCGTGCAGGAGAACGCCGCGCAGGCCGGCGCCGCGGCGAACCGGGCGCGCCGCGCCGCTCGCCGCCAAGGTCTCACCGCCGCCGCCGCCGAACGCGCCGCCAGGAACGCGCGGGAGAAGGTCGAGAACGCCTTCCAAGGCGAGGTCGTCGAGCTCGCGGTGCGCTACGGCCTGCGCGCGATCCCGCGCCTCGACGACCCGAACTTCGTGTCGGCGCTCGTATTCGATCCCGCCAAGCCCGCCGGGACGCCCAAGCGCAAGTTCGCCTACCTCTTTCCCTCCAAGGGCGGCGGCCCCGGCGACACCGCGCTCATCCAGGTGCGCCTCAAGGCCGGGCTGACCGAGGCGCAGCGCGGCGATGCGCTGCGCCAGATCCGCGCCGCGGTGGCGATGACCCAGTGGAAGCCGGCCAACGGCGCGACGTACACCGTCACCGGCGCGCCCGTCGTCGTCGCCGACCTGTCGGCCTCGATCACCGGCTCGATGTGGGTCCTGCTCGTGGTCGCGCTGCTCGTGATGGCGCTGACGCTCGCGGTCGTCTTCACGGGCCGGCCGCGGCTGCTGGCGCTCGGCATCGCGCTCGCCGCGACGGCGCTCACGTTCGGGGTGCTGGCGCTGGCCGGCGCTTCGCTGACGATGGCGTCGATCGCCGTGCTGCCCGTGCTCATCGGGCTCGCCGTCGACTACGCGATCCAGCTGCAGGCCCGCGTCGAGGAGGAAGCGCGGCGCGGTGACGTGGCGATCGCGCCCGCGGCCCGACGGGCCGCTCTGCTCGGCGCCCCGGCGGTCGCCGTCGCGGCG
>DASZDB010000626.1:0-3627 GCA_035942495.1 Solirubrobacteraceae bacterium | reverse complement strand
CATCTCCAGCCACGTGCTCTCCGAGGTCGAGCAGACCGTCGACAGCGTCGTCGTGATCGGCGCCGGACGCCTCGTCATGCAGGGCACGCTGGCCGACCTCGTCAAGGGCGACCGGCGGCCGATCCTCGTGCGCTCGCCGCGGCGGGACGCGCTGCGCGAGCTGCTCGAGGAGCAGGGCGCGGCGGTCATGGTCGACGGGCGGCCCGATGCGATGATCGTGCAGCGCTCGTCGCTGGAGGCGGTCGGCACGCTCGCGGCCGACCATGGCATCCCGATCTTCGAGCTGACGCACGAGCGCGCGACGCTCGAGGATCGCTTCCTCGAGCTCACCGGCGAGAGCGGGAACGTGCGATGAACGCCCTGAAGTCCGAGTGGCTGAAGCTCGTCTCCGTGCGCACGACCTGGGCGCTGCTGGGGACGATGATCCTCCTCGAGGGGCTCACCGCCGGGCTCGTCACCGGCCTGAGCGACATCGACGACCTGCGCAACCGCGACATCGCGACGATGGCGATCGGCACGCACCTGGCGATCGTCTTCATGTTCACGCTCGGCGCGCTGCTGTCGACGAACGAGTACCGCCACGGCACCGCGAGCTCGACGTTCGTGGTCACCCCGAAGCGCGAGCGTGTCATCGCCGCGAAGCTCGTCGTGGGTCTCGCGGTCGGCGTCGTCGGAGCGCTGCTGTACATCGCGATCAACGCCGGCCTGGGGCTGTCGATCCTCTCCTCGCGCGGGATCGACGTGGACTCCGACGTCGCGGTCGATACCTACCTCGGCGTCGGCACCGGGCTCGTGCTCGGCTGCCTCTTCGGCGTCGCGCTCGGGGCCGTGCTGCGAAACCAGATTCTCACCGTCGTGACCGGCATGGTGCTCTTCCTGCTCGCCGGAACCGCTGCGCTGTTCATCGGCAACGACGTCGGCCAGTACTTCCCGGGCGAGGCCCTGCTGGCGTTGAACGGAACGCCGGGCGCCGACGAGACGCTGCTGACCCAGACGCAGGGCGGCCTGGTCCTGGGGGCGTACTGCGTCGCGCTCGGCGCGGCGGGCATGTGGCTCACGCGCGAGCGCGAGGTGCTGTAGGACGCGCGCCGCCGAGCACGCTGCGACGCTGCGTCGATGCAGCAACGGACTGCAGCTGCTCGACGATGTCCCCGTCAAGGCATGGGCGGGCATCTTCCCTGCGTGCGACCTGCGTTCGGTCTACGACCTGGGCCTCTACCGGGGGCAGATCCGCACTGGATATGACCGGACCGGCAGGCGGCTGGGCGACGCGATCGCGCGCCGCAGCCCGGTTGACTTCGACCCGCCCGACGGGCTGCCGATGCGCTTCTGGGCGTCCCCCGGCGACCGCGTCATCCCCAAGCGCGAGAACACCGACCGCTGCGCCGCCCTGGCCCGCGAGCGCGGAGCCCGCGTCGAGGTCACCACGACGACCGGAGACCACGGCGATCCCTCCAACTACAGCGCGCAGGGCGTCCTGCGCCTCTTCGAGTCAGCGGACGAATAGACGGGGGACGCACCTCGCCGCGGCGGGTACCACGCGGTTTCCCCCCGAAAGGAGAACCTCATGGCGACCATCGAGCAGTCGATGGACATCGACGCACCGATCAGCACGGTCTACAACCAGTGGACGCAGTTCGAGGAGTTCCCGCACTTCATGGACGGCGTCGACGAGGTCCGCCAGCTCGACGACACGCATCTGCACTGGGTCGCGAGCTTCGGCGGCGCGCGTCACGAGTGGGACGCCGAGATCACCGAGCAACTGCCCGACGAGCGCATCGCGTGGCGCAACACAGACGGCAAGGACAACGCCGGCGTCGTGACGTTCCACAAGATCACCGACGACACCACGCGCGTCATGGTGCAGATGGACTTCGTGCCCGAGGGCATCAAGGAGAAGATCGGCGACGCGATCGGCGCGCCCGAGCGACGCGTCAAGGGCGACCTCGAGCGCTTCAAGGCGATGATCGAGTCGCGCGGCGCCGAGACCGGCGCGTGGCGTGGCGAGGTGTCACGCCGCTGACTCAAGCCAGACCGGCGGCGGCGGCCGCGAGCCGCTCCGCCAGCGCCCGCCGCGCAGCACTGCTCGGCGGGCGCCTGAGCACCACGCCGGCCGTTCGTAGGTCGTCTGCGAGGCGCTCGAGCGGGTAGCCGCGGGCGCTGAGGACGTTCGCCAGCCAGTTCAGCTGCGCGTCGAAGTCGACGGCCCCCGCGAGGTCGAGCGCCGCCCAACTGAGCAGGTGCTGGTTGTCGTGCACGCACCACGCGCGCGCGGCCTCACCGTAGGTCTCGATCTCCACGGGATGGCGCGCGAGGTGCTCGTCGGCGATCTGGCGGGCCAGGGGGAGGAGGTCGAGCTGCGTCCCGTCGGGCAGCGCCGTCGTCGCGGGCGGCGCCATGCCACCCGACGGCGGTCGCAGGCGCGCGGCGTTCGTCATCGCGCGACGACGTCGTACGTGTGGAGGTGATCGAGCCGCTCGAGCTTGATCGCCGCCTGCAGGTCGGGATGGATGCGATCGTGGGAGATGCGGTGCGCGTCGCTGCGCATGTACTCGCGAAAGCACGCGCGGTCACGCCAGCGGCTGACCATGATCACCTCGCCGGGTTCGCGATCGGACCGCCAGACCTCGAGCCCCTCGAAGCCATCGAAGGCGTCGACGAGGCCCACGCGGTCACGAAAGGCGACGATCAGCTCCTCGGCGCGGTGCGGCGGGATCCGCAGATGCGACATCGACACGTACACCGCGCGCTGGTGTACCCGATGGCGCCGCTGCGCCTACCCTCATCACCCCGCGATCCGCAGTCCCTCCGAGGCGCCGTCGCCTCGCAGCTCTCGCGGACGACGTAGCTCGTCCGGCGTCCTCCCCGCGAACGACCCGAAGATCGGCTGTGCGGCCGACGACGGCGGTGCGTCGCGCTGCGACAGTGCGCGGTGCGATGAACGCCTCGCCGCCCACCACCAGGCCGACCGGTCCGACGAGCGGTGCGTCAGCGCTCTCCTCCCCAGCGCCGGCGCGCCCCCACCGGCCGATGTCGCCCGCGGTCCGTCGCGGCGTGCTGACCGCCCATATCGTCGCCGCGGTCGGCCTGCTCGGCGATTCCGCGGGCTTCCTGGCGGTCGCCGTCCGCGCCGCGACCACCGACGATCCCGCGCTGGCGGCCGCCTCCTACGAGCTGCTGGAGATGTTCAGCATCGTGTTCGGCATCCCGCTGAGCATGATCACGCTCGGCACGGGCCTGGCGCTCGGCTTCGGCACGAAGTGGGGCGTGCTGCGCTACCCGTGGGTAACGGCGAAGCTCCTGCTCGTCGTGTCGGTGATCCTCGTCGGCGCGCTCGTCATCGGCCCGTCGCTCGCCCTCATGCAGGACGGCTCGGGCGGCCGTGAGACCACGCTGATCCTCGCAGCCGGCTGGCAGGTGCTCGCGCTGATGCTCGCGACCGGCCTGTCGGTGTTCAAGCCGGGTGGGCGCCGCCGCACGCGCTAGCGGTTGGCGTCGCGCAGCGCGCGATCCATGTCGCGCTTGGTCTCGCGCTCCTTGATCGACTCGCGCTTGTCGAAGCGGTCCTTGCCCTTGGCGAGCGCGATCTCGACCTTCGCGCGGCCGCCCGAGAAGTAGATCCGCGTG
>DASZDB010000625.1:0-1833 GCA_035942495.1 Solirubrobacteraceae bacterium | reverse complement strand
ACGTCGCCCATGAGCTGGCGCTCGACGGCGCCGATCAGCACGTCGCGCGTGCCGCGCAGGACGTCGGCGGGGGCGGCGGCGCCCGGCGCCGTCGGCCCCGGCATCCACTCCAGGCCGTCGGGGACGGCGCGGGCAAAGCGGATGAGCCCGTCCTGCGGCGTCCACGCGCAGCCGGGCGGAAACGGCTCGACGAGCGCCTGCCACTCCTCGTCGAAGGCGACCATCTCCGAGGCGAAGCGCGTGCGCTCCCCGCGCTGGGCCCAGTACAGCGGCTTGATGCCGACCGGATCGCGGGCCGCGATGAAGCGCCCGTCGTCGGCGGCCATGACGAAGGCGTACATCCCGTTGAGCTCGGCCAGGCCGAGCGGCCCGTCCTCCTCGAGCAGATGCAGCGCGACCTCGTTGTCGGACTCGGTGACGAAGGTGTGCCCGGCGCGCAGCATCCGGGTGCGCACGTCGGTATGGTTGTAGACCTCGCCGTTGCCGACGAGCCAGACGTCTTCGCCGTCGTTGACGAGCGGCTGGCGCCCGCCCGTGACGTCGACGATCGACAGCCGGCGGTGCCCGAGCCACGCGCGTCCGACCCCGACCGAGCCGCAGTCGTCGGGGCCGCGATGCTCGAGCTGGTCGAGCATCTCCTCGAGGCCCGCGAAGTCCGTGGTCCCGTACTCGGCGACGATCCCGCACATGTCAGACCTCTACCCGCAAAACAGGTGGATCACCGAGCGCCGGATGCGGCGGCGACGGCCGTCGCGTATCCGTCGGGCGCTGCGGGCGCGGCCGCGACGTCCGCGGGCGCATATGCCTCGGGCCGGCGGTCGGCGAGATGGTCGAACACCATCCGTGAGTCGCGCACGGCCGCGGCGGCGTCGATCTCGGCAAGCGCCATCCCCGCCGAGGCGCCCGTCCGAGCGAGTACGACACCGTCGGGAGCGACGATCTTCGCGTTGCCGAGAAACCGCAGCGGCCCGAGCGTCCCGGTCTGGTTGGAGGAGACCCAGACGACCTGGTTCTCGACCGCCCGCGCGGTGTCGATGATGTTGAAGTGCCGCGTCTGCCGGTCCTGGGCGATGCGCCGCGTGGGCCGTTGGCGGCACACCGGCCAGGCCGCCAGCGAGGCGATGATGTCCGCGCCGTCGAGGGCCAGTGCGCGCGATGCCTCGGGGAAGAGCTTGTCGTAGCAGATGAGCATCCCGATCCGGCCGACCGGCGTGTCGAACGCGGCGAAGCCGGCGCCGGCGGTGTAGGCGAAGCGCTCGCCGGCCGGGAGGTGGACCTTGCGGTGATGACCGAGCATGCCGCCGCCGCCGACGCAGATCGCCGACGCGTAGCGGCGGCCCTGCGCGCCCGCCTCGGTGTAGCCCGCACAGACGACGGTGTCGCCGGCCATCGCGACGAGCGCCGCGATCTCGGGTCCCTCGCGGTCCAGCGCGACCGGCAGCTCCGGGCCGGTCTCGCCCGGCATCGGCTCGCGCAGGTAGCCGCCGAGGGCGCTCTCCGGGAAGACGACGAGCTGCGCGCCCTGCGCCGCGGCGGCCGCGATGGAGCGCTCGATCGTGCGCAGCCCCGCGCCGATGTCGCGCCCGAACGGGGCGGCGACGGCGGCGATCGCGGGGGCGGGCGGCTGCATGTCCTGAGTCTGCTCGCGCGCCCGGCATGCTTCGCTGGACAGGCGTCCAATCTGGGGGCGCCGCCGCTGGCCAGGCTGGCGGGCGTGCCCGCCGTCAGCTCGGGACGGGCTTGATGATCCGGTGCAGCCCGGCCGCGGCGCCCACCGCGGCGGCGAGCACCATGCCCGCGATCAGCTTGCGCTTCATGACCGCACCGTACACC
>DASZDB010000624.1:0-5570 GCA_035942495.1 Solirubrobacteraceae bacterium | reverse complement strand
GCCGCCGCAGGAGACATCGTTTGAGGTCCACAACGAGCAGCGAGCGGAAGGCTGATCTATCGAGCGCCCGGCGCGGCAGTCGTGGCGAAGGCTGCGCAGGTTCGATCCGGGAGGGTGTCGGCCCGCGGTCCATGCTGCGAGGGCTCAGCACAAGAACCGGCTTGGCCGTTGCCGCTTCCAGGCTTGCGGTCGTAGTGGGCGCATGCCGGTGACGTCCAGCCGCGACGGCGTCGAGATCGCCTATGCGACCTATGGCAGCGATGGTGCCGAAGGACCCGCGGTGGTCCTCGTGCACGGCTGGGCGGGCAATCGCATGGGCTCACCAGATCGACTACCTGGCCGAGCGCTATCAGGTCATCGCGATCGACCTGGAAGCACACGGCGAGTCGGGGCTCGGCCGCGTCGATTGGAATCTCATGGCATTCGGTGACGATGTCGTCGCGGTCGTCGACGACATCGGCGCAGCCAAGGTCCTTCTCGTCGGGCACTCGATGGGTGGTGACGCCATCGTCCACGCCGCGCGACGGCTCGGTGACCGCGTGGCCGGGCTGGTGTGGGTCGACGTGTTGCGATCGCTCGGCAGCGAAACGTGTGCTCACCCGAAGAGGTCGAGGCCTTCGTCGCGCCCTTCCGCGACAACTTCTCGGGCGCGGTCGATCAATTCACGCGCAGGCTCCTTCCCGAGACCGTCGACGGCCAGCTGGTCGATCGCATCACGACAGACATGGCCGCCACCCATAAAGAGGTTGCGCTCGGCTCGCTGCCCTACGCGCGCAACCGCGAGCCCGCGATCCTGGCGGCGCTGCCCCAGATTGCGGCACCGATCGTTGCGATCAACCCAGCCACCGCGCCGGCGGACGTCGCCTCACTGCGCCGGCACGGTGTCGAGCCGATGCTGCTCGAGGACGTCGGTCACTTCCCCATGATCGAGGCTCCCGACCGGTTCAACGCGGTATTGGGGACCGCGCTCGCCTCGTTCGGCAGCTGAACGACCACAGACTGCCGGCGCGGCGCTGCCTTCCGCTCCGAGGCAAAGCGGTAGCGCCAGCCGCGGCACTCAGCGCCCCGCTGAGCGTTCGTCAGCGGGAGCGCCCCGCCAGCCTGCCCGCGCTGTGTCGGGCCGATCCGCGTCCCGGCTATGGGACCGTGGTCCGCCGCTACTCCCAGGGCAGCCGGGGTGCGTCGTGCACGCGCCGGACAACCTCGCCATCGAGGATGCGGTCCTCGATGCGCCCGTATTCCTCGCGCGTAGCTGACGTCCAGGAGCGCTTGTTGTACTTCGTGACGCCATCTAACACCGACGAGTAGTCGGCCGCGTAGATCGCGCCGTCCCAGATCACCTCGATGCGATGCCGGTAGGGCAGCCAATCTTCGTCGAGGCGTGCGGCGCATGATCTTCGGTGGCGGCTCGTGGCGCGTGTAGTAGCGCTCTTGCTCAACCAGGCGGGCAATGTAGTCGAGCGCGAGCTCGTAGGTCTGATGGCGGTCATCGCAGATCCCGGCGAAGACGTAGCTGGCCATCGCGCTGGATGCTACGCCGACCTCCGTGGGCTCGGCGAGGTCAACCGGTGCCATGCGTGGCGGATCTGCGCCCGTCGTGCCTATGCCGTTGGAGCCTCAGAGCTCGTCTCTCCTCCACCGGCTGTGCCGTTCAACGTTCGGCTGTTGAAACCGCGGTCAAGCACACGCGTACGCGCGCGCGGGGCCGTGCTGCAGTGCCGGGCTTGCTGAGCACCGGAGCGGATCACGAGTCGCGGCGCCCGAAGCGCCACCCGAGCCCCTCCAAGGTCGCTGCTCCTACACCTCCGACTGCTATGCCCGCCCAACCGGCGACCCCGTTTCCGTTGGTGATGGCATAGATCCCGCCAATAAGGACGACGATGCACAGGATCGTGAAGGACGTCAAGATCTTGCGGATCACCTCCGGATCGGCATCGGGCCGGAACATGCGGTGATTGGCTCCGAGGGCGACCGGTTGACGTTCAGTTTTGAACGAGCGCGCGCCTCCCGGTGCAGGGAGCCGGCTTTGGTCGGTGTGGTGCGGTCACCGCCGTTCGCACCCGGTGAGCCCGGTCAGCCTCGATTGTCGGGGCCGGAGCGGGGCTCCTCACCCACTTAAGTCTGCGCGCCGTTCCCGTTGATCGCGATGGAGAGCACGATCACCGTCAGGACGCTGAGGATGAAGATCGCGAACAGCACGCGTCGAGGGCGGCCATGTATGGCACGGGGGTCGTTCCGCCCGGTCACGCTGCACGCTCAAGTTGCCGTTTCGGGCCGCTGATGCGCGCTCGGCCGGCGCGCTGCTGGCGCGCGCACCTTGATCACCGGGTGGCGCATGAGCGCGACGCCGAGCGCGGCGTAGGTCCCGATGAGCCACAGGCTCGAGATGACGATTGCCGACCACTCGCCGGCGGCGGAGGCGAGGATCGCGACCGGAAACCAGAGGCTGGCCACCAGGGGCGCCCAGCGCAGGTTGCCCGGCCACTGGCGCGCGCGTGCGACCGTCGCGCCGACGACGATGAGCCACAGCATGCTCAGCGGCCAGGCGGCGTCGAGCGCGACGATGATCCCCTCGTCGTTCATGTTGGGCTCAACGAGGTGCGGCACGGTCCAGCCGATGGCGAGCAGCACGAGCACGGTCTGCACACTGAGCAC
This sequence comes from Solirubrobacteraceae bacterium, assembly GCA_035942495.1. Classification (GTDB taxonomy): domain Bacteria; phylum Actinomycetota; class Thermoleophilia; order Solirubrobacterales; family Solirubrobacteraceae; genus CADCVQ01. Next base: position 2,915 of record DASZDB010000624.1, on the reverse strand, counting down.
GGCGCGACCCCAGCGGCCGGTGCCGGTCGCGTCCGTCAGCCACAGCGCCGCGATCAGGCCGAGGATCCCGAGCTGGAAGGCGAACGAGCCCGCCAGCTCCAGACGACTGTTGTCGCCCTCGTCGATCGGGCCGGCGAGCAGGGCGCAGACCGCCCACGCGGTGGCTCCCACCGCCAGCGCTGCGCCGCACTTCTGTGTCGTCGACGTGGTCATGCCCTGTCCTTTCTGTGTGGCCGCCGGGCGCGGCGGGGAAATCGCCCCCGTTCATAGGGCTGGTGGCGAGTATCCGCGCGCGCCGCCGCGTCGTCATCGGCCGCATCGCCGGTCTTGATCTCCGTCGCGAGTCGTACGTTTGCGCGACGTGATCTCGCCCTCTCGGCGGAGGTCGGACGGCGAACGCTCAGGTAGCGTCCGCGCCGTGCGCCGGCGCACCGCGATGACGCTCGACGACGCCGCACTCGACCGAGCGGCGGCGGCGGCGCTTGTCGCTCTCGGATGGTTCGAGGCCGCGTTCGGTCAAGGCGTCGTGCACGCCTGGGAGCAGGCGCTGCTCACGCTGGGATGGACGCTGCCGCTGATCTGGCGGCGGCGCTGGGCGGTCCCGGTCCTGGCGGTCGTCGTGCCCTTCGGTCCGATCCTTGACGTCGTCAACGAGCAGGGAGGCGTGACCTCCTATGTGCTCGCGGTGATCCTGGCGTCGTTCACGGTCGGCCGGCATCGCGACCCTCCGGTCACGTGGTGGGGTCCGGTGCTGAGCGTCGGCTTCTTCTGGGCGGTCTATGCGGTGACCGGCGGCGGCCACTTCAGCGATTACCTGTTCGTCGCGTTGCTCTACGGGCTGGCGTGGGGCACCGGGTACGCGCTGCGCCAGCGGGCTACGCGTATCAGCGAGCTCGATCAGGAAGCCCAGGACCTGCGCCAGCGCCAGGCCGAGCGTGAGCAGCAGGCGATCGCCGAGGAGCGCGGGCGCATCGCCCGCGAGCTGCACGACATCGTCTCGCACAGCATCAGCGTCATCACGATCCAGGCACAGGCCGTGCGCCGGCGCCTGCGTGCCGATCAAACCGCGGAGATCGACGACCTGCGCGACATCGAGGACACCGCGCGCCAGGCGATGGCGGAGATGCGCCGGCTGCTCGGGGTGCTGCGCACCGACGGTCCCGCCGCGCTCGCGCCGCAGCCCGGGCTCGAGCAGCTCGGCCGTCTCGCCGCAGACACGCGCGCCGCCGGCGTAGACGTCGACGTGCGCACGGAGGGAGATCCCGTCGCGCTGGCGCCCGGACTCGATCTCGCCGCCTACCGCGTCGTGCAGGAGGCGCTGACGAACTGCCGCAAGCATGCGCTCGGCGCCTCGGCGACCGTCGTGATCCGCTACGACCGCGACTGCGTCGAGTTGCAGATCGAGAACGACGGCGGCGACATTCCGGTCTCGGCCGTCAACGGCGGGCACGGGCTGATCGGCATGCGCGAGCGGATCGCGCTGTACGGCGGGACGCTCGAGGCCGGTCCGCGGCCGGGTGGCGGCTTCGCGGTGCGCGCGAGGCTTCCCCGCCGCCAGGAGGCAGCGCGGTGAGCATCACCGTCGTCATCGCCGATGACCAGGCGATGGTCCGCGCCGGCTTTCGCTCCCTGCTCGGCGACGAACCCGACATCACTGTGGTCGCCGAAGCCATCGACGGCGAGAGCGCGATCGCGACCGTGCGCAGGCACGTGCCGGACGTCGTGCTGATGGACATCCGTATGCCGGTCCTCGACGGCATCGCCGCGACCAGGCAGGTCGTAGCCGACCACAGCCCCAGCCGCGTTCTCGTGCTCACGACCTTCGACCTCGACGAATACGTCTTCGACGCGCTGCGCGCCGGCGCCAGCGGCTTTCTGCTCAAAGACGCCACTGCCGAGCAACTCGTCGCCGCGATCCGGACGATCGCCGCCGGCGAAGCGCTGCTGGACCCGGCCGTCACGCGGCGCGTCGTCGACGCGTTCGCCCGCACAGCTCCTGGCAACCCTCGGCCCCCCCGCGAGCTCGCCGACCTGACCAAACGCGAGCTCGAAGTCCTGCGGCTCGTCGCGCGGGGCCTGTCCAATTCCGAGATCGCCCGCGAGCTCATAGTCAGCGACGCGACCGCCAAGACCCACGTCAGCAACGTGCTGTCCAAACTGCGCCTGCGTGACAGGGTGCAGGCGGTTGTCTACGCCTACGAAAACCAGCTCGTGGAACCCGGCGCCGACCAACGTCCGACATGACACCCACTGACCACTCGCAAGACGCAGGCTGCGCTGCCGCGTGCGTCTGAAATCCGCGCGAGGCGACCTCGATCGCAACTCGTCCCGGTAAGCGTTCGTCTGTGGACAAGCCGACGGCATCCGACTCCGTGCGCGCGCCTGATCCGCGGCCGTGGACGACCGTGTGCGTGAAGTGACCGGCGGCACGCGATCGCGCCGTTGGATGCGCGGCATCGGAGTACGGTGCGCTGGTGGACGTCGTGCGGACGAGCGGGCTCGAAGTCGCCTACAAGCGCGTCGGCGGGGGGCCGCCGCTGGTGTTCGTGCACGGCGCAGCCGAGGACGGCCGCATATGGCAGCCGCAGCTCGACGCGCTGGCTGACGAGTTCACCGTCATCGCGTGGGACGAGCCGGGCGCCGGACGCTCGTCCGACGTTCCTCCCTCCTTCGGCCTGGCCGACTATGCAGGCTGTCTCGCAGCGCTCATCAAGGCGCTGGCGCTCGGGCCGGCACATGTCGCCGGGCTGTCCTGGGGCGGCACCGTCGCCCAGGAGCTCTACCGCCACCACCCGCGACTCGTCGCGACGCTGATCCTCGTCGACACCTACGCCGGCTGGAAGGGATCGCTGCCCGCCAACGAGGTACGCGCCCGTGTCGCAGGCGCGCGTCAGATGCTCGCAACCCCCGCCGAC
>DASZDB010000623.1:0-2292 GCA_035942495.1 Solirubrobacteraceae bacterium | reverse complement strand
TTGGGGTCGAGGGCGAGGATGCCAAGCGACTTGAGCGGATCGCTGAGGCTCGTGGCAAGCCCGCCGCAGATGTGGTCGCAGAGCTACTCCGGGACGCTGAGCGGTCACTCGCGTAGTCCGCTCGGGCGCACGCGGCGCCATCGCGCAACACGTACCGCACGCCACTACAGACAGAGCATCGCGGCGGCCACAGTCTCGCCGGAGCCGAGCGCCGCGGAGGTCTCGCACGTGCGCGACCTTCATGGCAGCCGAAGACGGTCCTGAAGGCTAGCGAGCCGCACCAGACCTCGAGCATGTTCCCCTGGGCGGCGGGGAGGGCTAAGGTCGCGGCAGCCCGGTCTGCGCCAGCCGTGCGCCGCCGGGACATCTACTGATGGAGGACTCTTATGCAGCGCAGAACGATCATCGCCGGAACGCTCGTGGCTGCGGTGGCGGTCGGCGGCGTTCTCGCCGTCACCGGCGGCGCGCAGACGCCGGGCGGGCAAACAGTCAAGCTCGTCACCAAGAACTTCCAGTTCAAGGCGATCGATGTCGCGCCGCGCGAGCGCAACCGCGAATCCATTGGTCGCGGTGACAGCTTCGTCATCTCGGCCCTCGTCACCGACGAAGCCGGTGCTCGGAAGGGCAGTTTCGATGTGACCTGTGCGGCGACCCGGGGCGGGCGCAACGGGCGCGCTGTCTGCCATGGCGGCTACTCCCTCAAGGAGGGTGCGCTGTATCTGACCACGATCTTCAAAAACAGCGACGAGGGCAACGCCAGCGGCGCTGTCATCGGCGGCACCCGCGCCTACGCCGGAGCTCGCGGGACGTTCGTGTCCGTGGACCGGCCCGGAGAACGCGGCGGTGACCCCAGCGACGACACCATCACGCTGCTGCCGTGACGTGAGGCTGCCGAGCCCGGATCGCGACGATCCGGGCTCGGAGCAGGCGCGTGGTGCACCCGACGATCCTGCGCGCGCGGCCGTGAGGAATTCAACGAAGACCCGCCAGCGGTGGATGCCGCCCAGCCGTTCCGCAGGCCGAACGGTGGATCCTGGCGGTCAGCGCAACAGCAGTGGTCCGATCCCTTCGATCGGCTTGGCGAAGCGTAGGCGCTTGCGGGGCGGTCGTTGAGCTGGGCGGCGCCGGCGTCGAGGTCATCGACGGTATGGATCGAGAGGTCGGTGCCTTTGGGGAAGTACTGGCGCAGCAGGCCGTTGGTGTTCTCGTTGGTCGCGCGTTGCCCGGGCGCGTGCGGGTCACAGAAATGGATCTCGATGTCGGCGTCGACGCAGACGGACTTCCAGTTGCGCATCCCGGGGACCTTGGTCCGAGGTCAGCGACGCGCGCAGCTGCTCGGGCAGCGTCTGGATCTTGGCGGCCAGCGCGTCTCGGACCTGCTCGGGGCTTGTAGCCGTCGGGCGGGTGCAGCAGCATCATGAAGCCCGTCGCGCGCTCGACGAGGGTGCCGATCGCGGTGAGGTTTTTCTTGCCGATGATCAGGTCGCCCTCCCAGTGCCCGGGAACCGCGCGATCGTCGGCCTCAGCTGGGCGCTCAGCGATGTTGATCATGTCTGGGATGCGGTTCTTACGCTGCCCGGGCTGCCGGCACGGCCGCCGCAGCGCCCGGCCGGTACGTAGACAGCGCGCCGGGTCATGACGCAAAGCGTCTCGGGCTGGACGTACAGCGACCGATAGATCGTCTCGGTCGACAACCACATCTCCGCGTCGTCGGGAAACTCGCGGCGCAACCGCCCGGCGATCTGCTCCGGCGAGTAGCGCAACTCAAGATCGTGCTCGACCTTCGCACGCAGCACCAAGTTGACGGCGAGCTTGGCCGGCTTCTGGCGACACGCGCGCTCGTACGCAAGCGCGTGCGCCGTCATCGCGCGATAGCCAGCGGCGCAGGTGTTACGCGCGAGCTCGCGGCTGATCGTCGACGGGCTGCGCCCCAGGCCGGCCGCGATCGCGCGCATCGACTGCCCTCGCGCGCAACCCAGCGCGATCTGCTCACGCTCAGCAACGACAGACATCGCCCTTTGAGATCGCGTCCGCGGCGCGGGCGAACGTCGCCCGCTTCGCGCAGCCACTTCAGGCCCCCAACGGTGTGTTCCGGCCGCCGCCCGCCGCATCGGTCAAGAACTCACCGGCCTGCAGCGCTTCCCAAAACGGCTGCACTCTCTCGGCGACCAATCGGTTGGAGAACCTCATCATCAACATCCTCAGATCATCAGGGTGTTGCGATCACCGCGAGAACCCAAGGAACGTTCATCGGAGCGCCGCCGGCGCACAAGTTGATCATCCTGTGGCGGT
>DASZDB010000622.1:0-1789 GCA_035942495.1 Solirubrobacteraceae bacterium | reverse complement strand
GTGGGTCGTGGGGGAGAGTGGCTACGAGAGCCGGTCGGAGAACTGCTGCTTCGCCGGCCGCACGCTGCGCGGCCGGGTGCTGCTGACGGTCGCGGCGGGCGCGGTCGCCTACCGCGAGCGCTCGACGCTGCTCAGCCAGGTCGGCACGCACTGATGCGGCCGACCGCGTACGTCCTGCTCGAGGACGGCACCCGGTTCGACGGCATCGCCGTCGGGGCGGTCGGCGCCGCCACGGGCGAGGTCGTCTTCACGACGGGCATGTCGGGCTACCAGGAGTCGGTCACCGACCCGAGCTTCGCGGGCCAGATCCTCACGTTCACCTATCCGCACATCGGCAACTACGGCGTCTCGCAGGAGGCGATGGAGTCCGACCGGATCTGGGCGCGCGCCGTGATCATGCGCGCGGCGATGAACGCCGAGGACGCGCCGGGCGCCGAGCGCGGCTGGTGCGACTGGCTGACCGACTGCGGCATCCCGGCGATCAGCGAGGTCGACACCCGCGCCCTCGTGCGCCACATCCGCGAGGCCGGCTCGATGCGCGGCGGGGTGTTCTCCGCGTCGCTGGACGACGGCGACGCGATGGAGCACGTGCGCGCCGAGCCGACGATGGCGGGCGCCGACTTCGCCCGCGTCGTCTCGCCCGCGGCGATGACGGTGCACGGCTCGGGTGACGGGCCGCGGGTCGCGGCGATCGACACCGGCATCAAGACCTCGATCGTGCGCCACCTCGTCGACCGCGGCGCGGTCGTCGAGCTGCACCCCTGCGCGACGAGTGCGGCAGACCTGCTCGCGGGCGATCCGGACGCGATCTTCCTCGCCAACGGACCCGGCGACCCCGCGGCGCTGGACTACGTGGTCGACACGCTGCGGGAGTTGGTGGGGGTACGGCCGGTGTTCGGCATCTGCCTCGGCCACCAGCTGCTCTGTCGCGCCGTCGGCCTCGAGACCTTCAAGCTGCCGTTCGGACACCGCGGGGCCAACCACCCGGTCAAGGACCTGCTGACCGGGAAGATCGAGATCACGTCGCAGAACCACGGTTTCGCGGTCCTCGGACCCGACGGCGAGGGGACGATCGCGGGCGACGAGCCGGTGCGCTGGGAGACGGACTTCGGCGCGGCGCAGCTGTCGCATATCAACCTCTATGACCGTACGGTCGAGGGCCTCACGCTGCTCGACGTTCCCGGCGGCACCGTCCAGTACCACCCCGAGGCCGGGCCGGGACCGAACGACAGCCTCTACCTCTTCGACCGCTTCCTCGACCAGATCTCCGCCCATGCCTAGGCGAGAGGACATCCAGCGCATCCTCATCCTCGGCTCGGGCCCGATCGTCATCGGCCAGGCGGCCGAGTTCGACTACTCGGGCGTGCAGGCCTGCAAGGTCCTCAAGGAGGAGGGCTACGAGGTCGTGCTCGTCAACTCCAACCCGGCGACGATCATGACCGATCCCGAGTTCGCTGACGCGACGTACGTCGAGCCGCTGCTGCCGGGGCCGGTGCGCCAGGTGATCGGCCGCGAGCGCCCCGACGCGCTGCTGCCGACGCTCGGCGGCCAGACCGCGCTGAACCTCGCCAAGGCACTGCACGAGGACGGCACGCTCGAGGAGTTCGGTGTCGAGCTGATCGGCGCGCGCTACGACGCGATCTGCCGCGCCGAGGACCGCGACGAGTTCCGCACGACGATGGAGCAGGCCGGCCTGAAGATGCCGCGCTCGGCGATCGCCACGACGGCGCAGGAGGCCGACGACGCGATGATCGACATCGGCCTGCCGATCATCGTCCGGCCGGCCTAC
>DASZDB010000621.1:0-3389 GCA_035942495.1 Solirubrobacteraceae bacterium | reverse complement strand
CACACGGCCTGCGTGCTTGAACTGCAGGAACAGCCGGTGACGACCCGCGGTCGCGAACTCCGTGGCGAAGCTCACGGGTTCGCCGCCGGCGCCCTCGGTGGGATGGACGTGCAGGTAGGCCAGGTCGCTGGCGCGCAGGGCAACGAGGTGGCCGCGCGCGCCGAGGTAGGGCTGCGCCGTCACCGGACGGCCGTCGCGGGTGACGGCGAAGGTGAGCGTGCTCTCCCGGCCCGCCCGCGGCCGCGCGGCGTCGAGCGTGACCTCGTACCCGCCGGCGGCCGTCGCCGTCCGCGTCGGCCCGGGCAGCACCGCCGGATCGAAGTTGCCGCCCACGTTGAGCTCGCCGGCGAGCGTCTCGTTGCGGCCGTCATGCTTGAAGTCCGCGAACACGCGGTAGGCGCCGGCCTGGGGCAGCTTGAGCGCGGCGCTCCACGTGCCCGACCTCGACATCGTCGGATGCAGGTGCTGAAAACCCGTCAGATCACGTCGCACGACGATGAGGTGCATCCGCTTCGTGTGCTCGACCGCGAAGGCGCGCACCGGCGCTCCTTCACCGTTCTCGATCCGGAAGCGCAGCGTGGTCGGCACGTCTCGCGGAAGCTCGCTGCGCTCGAGCGCGAGCGTCAGCCCGTTGGCGCTGGCGGACAGCCCGCGGACGCTTGCCGCCTCGGCCTCCGCGGCATGGCCTCCGGCGGCGGCCTCCTCCTCGCCGTGTGACGGCGCGGCGGAAGCGGCCATCGAGCCGTGGCCGCCGCCCGCGTCGGCCGAGCCGTCGAACAGCTCGGCCAGCAGGACCGCGGAGCCGAAGGCGAAGGCCAGCGCTGCGAGGATGCCGACCACGCGCGGGGACGGCCCGCCGTGGATGCCGGTCTCGTGCACGACCGCGTGGCCCTTGCCGCGGCCGATCAGCCAGCGGTTGAGCGGCAGCGCGAAGACGCCGGCGACGACGAGCGCGAACGAGAGACTGCCCCAGAACAGGATGCTGTCGACACCCTCCATGGCGCCGGGGATGGCGAGCATGATCCCGTTGTTGACGATCTCCATGACGGCGATGCTCAGCGTGTCCGACGCGAGCGCGATCGGGATGACCGCGTTCACCGTCATGCCGGCACGCAGCAGCGGCAGGGTCGTCAGCGTGTAGCCGAACACGAAGGCCAGGCCGACGGCGAGCGCGACGGTGCCCAGCGCGGAGAACCCGAGCGCCGTCCCGATCACCATGCCGAGCACCTCGCCGATGGCGCAGCCGGTGAGGCAGTGCAGCGTCGCGCTGAGGGCGACGCGCGTCAAGGCGCTGCCGGACGTCGGCATCTCATGATGCTCGTGGTGGTCGTGGTCGTGCTGGCGCTGCGGCTCGATTGTCGTGGCGGCTCCCATGGCTCCTCCTCGCGGGCGGTGGTCTATACCCCCAGGGGGTATCTAGAACCAGCGTAGCGAAGATCACGCTCTGCTGTCAAGTACCCCCTAGGGGTATGCCGACCGACGATCACGACCTCCCAACGACCCGCCACGCCGAAGGTCCCGCGCCTACTCCGGCGGCGAGATCTCGCGCTTGAGGATCTTGCCCGTCGGGCCCTTGGGCAGCTCGTCGACGAACCAGATCTTGCGGGGGTACTTGTAGGCGGCGAGCTGCTCCTTCACGAAGTCGCGCAGCTCGTCAGCCTCGACGCTTTCCCCGTCCTTGAGCGCGACGGCGGCGCCCACCTCCTCGCCGAGCTCCTCGTGCGGGACCCCGACGACCGCCGCCTCGCGGACCGCCGGATGCTCGTAGAGCACCTCCTCGACCTCGCGCGGATAGACGTTGTAGCCGCCGCGGATGATCAGCTCCTTCTTGCGGTCGACGATGAAGAAGTAGCCGTCCTCGTCGACGCGCGCCATGTCGCCGGTGGCGAACCAGCCGTCCTTGATCGCCTCGGCCGTGGCGTCGGGGTGGCGCCAGTAGCCCTTCATGACGTTGTGACCCTTGATGAGGATCTCGCCGATCTCGCCCTGCGGAACCTCGTTGCCGTCGTCGTCGACGACCTTCATCTCGACGCCCGCGATCGGCGTGCCGATCGAGCCGGCCTTGCGCTCGCGGTCGGGGTGGTTGAACGAGGCCACCGGCGAGGTCTCGCTGAGGCCGTAGCCCTCGAGCACCTTGGCGCCGAAGCATTCCTCGAAGCCGCGCAGGACCTCGACCGGCAGCGACGCGCCGCCGGAGGCGCAGACGCGCAGCTTCGAGACGTCACAGCTGTTGCGGTCGGGGTGATGCAGCAGCGCGCCATACATCGTCGGCACGCCCTCGAACACGGTGCACGCGTCGCGCTCGAGGATCTCCAGCGCCTTGCCCGGGTCAAAGCGCGGCAGCAGCGTCACGCACGCCCCGCACGCGATGGCAGCGTTCATCGTGCACGTCTGCCCGAACGAGTGAAACAGCGGCAGCCCGCCGAAGATGACGTCGCCGACGCCCATCTCGAACAGCCCCACGGAGATCCGCACGTTGTTGCGCAGGTTGTCGTGGGTCAGCTCGGCGCCCTTCGGCTTGCCGGTCGTGCCCGAGGTGTAGAGGATCACGGCAGTGTCGTCGCCGGCGACGTCGGCGACCTCCTCGTCGGGCTCGTGGGCGAAGATCAGGCCCTCGATCTCGCCGGGCTTGACCTCGACGATCTCGACGCCGCCGGCCTCCTTCGCGCCCGTCTCCGCGGCCTCCATGAAGCCGTGCCAGGCGAAGAGCAGCTTCGCCTCGGAGTCGGAGAGGTAGAAGGCGACCTCGCGACCCTTGAGAAGCACGTTCATCGGCACGACGACGGCGCCGGCACGCAGCACGCCGTAGTAGACGGCCGGGAAGTACGGCACGTTGGGCAGCATGATCCCGACGCTGTCGCCGCGACCGATGCCCTTGCTCTTGAGCATCGCCGCCACCCGCTGGCTGGCGTTCTCGAGCAGCCCGTAGTTGAACGCGGCGTCGTCGAGTTTGACCGCGATCGCGTCGGGGTGCTCGGCCGCGGTGCGCGTGAGGTTCAGTGCGAGGTTTGCAGTCATAGATGCGACTCTAGGGCCGTATGCCCGATCTGCTGCCGATCAACCGACATCTGTCGATCCCGCTCGACGAGGTCGTCGTGCGCGCCAGCCGCTCCTCGGGCCCTGGCGGGCAGCACGCAAACGTCACCGCCTCGCGCATCGAGGCGAGCTTCGACGTGGCGGCCTCGAGCACGCTCGACGACGTGCAGAAGGCGCGCATCGCGGCCCGCTGCGGACCGGTCGTACGTGCCGTCGCGCAGGACGCGCGCAGCCAGTCGCGCAACCGCGCGCTCGCGCTCGAGCGCCTCGCGGCGCGGATCGCGCGTGCGCTCGAGGTCCAGCGCCCGCGGCGGCCGACGAAGCCGACGCGCGCTTCGCGCACACGCCGGCTG
>DASZDB010000620.1:0-11461 GCA_035942495.1 Solirubrobacteraceae bacterium | reverse complement strand
CGCCGCGTCGTCGCGGCCGGCCGGCTGGTGCCTGGATCCGTTCGCCGGCTCGGGCACGCTCGGCGCGGTCTGTCGCGAGCTCGGCCGGCGCTTCGTGCTCATCGACGCCAACCCCGAGGCGATCGCGGTCAGCAGCGCGCGCCTCGCGGCGACGCGCGCGCGTTCCGCCTGAGATTCTCCGCCGGGCGAGGGTTGCCGCGTCGCCCTGCGACGGCGCGGCCCCCCTCGATTCCGCCGACGGGTGCCTTGCCAGCGGCTCACACGCCTGTATAGCCTCGCGTCCGGCGGTCGGCGCAGACCGCGCGGGGACATCGTCGGCCCCGGTTGAAAGCGAACGGGGCGGCACGCCATGGAACGTGCGGCCAGGGATCTGCTCGGAGGCAGCCATGCACGGACGTACCACGGGATCGCATCATCCGCACGCTGCGGAGTTCCGTCAGCTCGGCCAAGGCCGATGGAACTGGCTCCTCGCGCTGCTGGCCGGCCTTTCCGTTGCCGCGCCCGCGCAAGCCTCCTTCCCGGGCGCGAACGGCAAGATCGCGTTCTCGAGCACGCGCGACGGCAACTACGCGCTTCGACCTGGCGCCGAGCTGGTCGCCGGACGGGACGAAGATCGCCTTTGAGACCTCCCGCGACGGCGCGCGCGAGATCTACGTGATGAACGCCGACGGCTCCAACCCGATGCGGCTGACCCATGATCCTTCGTTCGACCTGTACCCGACGTGGTCGCCGGACGGCGAGAAGATCGCCTTCGTGAGCATGCGGAGCGGCAACTACGACATCTATGTCATGAACGCCGACGGCTCGGACGCGACGCGCCTGACGACCACCGGCTTCGTGGGCGAGCCGACCTGGTCGCCCGATGGCACGCGGATCGCGTACCGCCGCCAGCCGAGCGGCGCCGACTACGAGATCTACGTCATGAACGCCGACGGATCCGGGCAGACGCGCCTGACCCACAACACCGTCGAGGACGGGTTCGCGGAGTGGTCGCCCGACAGCACGAGGATCGTGTACTCCAGTCGCGACGCGGCCCGCAACTACCAGATCTGGGTGATGAACGCCGACGGCTCGGGGCAGACACGATTGTCGACCAATGCGGCCCACGAAGCCGCGCCCGCGTGGTCTCCCGACGGCACGAAGATCGCCTTCACGAGCTACCGCGACGGCGACGGCGACATCTTCCTCATGGACAGCGACGGCTCGAACGTGACGAGGCTGACGAGTACCTTCGCGCTCGACGCCAGCGCGGACTGGCAGCGACTCCTGAACCGGCCGCCGGACTGCTCCGGCGTCACCGCGAGCCCGAACACGCTCGAACGCCACAACCACGAGTTCGAGCTGGTGACGCTCTCCGGCGCTACGGATCCCGACGGCGATCCGCTGTCGATCTCCGTCACGGCGGTCACGCAGGACGAGTCGGTGCTGACAACCGGCGACGACACCGCGCCCGACGCCCAGAGCGCGGGGGCGTCGGACCAGGTGTACCTCCGCGCCGAGCGAAATCCGAAGGGCGACGGCCGCGTCTACCGCATCGCCTACGTCGTCTCCGACGGCGAGGGCGGCACGTGTTCGGGCACCGTCACGGTGACCGTGCCGCGCAAGCGCGGGGAGGTTGCAGTGGACTCCGGCACGACCCATGACTCGTTCACCGCGCCCGCGGTGCCCTGACTCTCCGGGTCGGTTGCGGGCCAGAGGGTCGTCGAAGGGTGCGGTAGGCGCGCCCCGCCCCCGAAGGCGCTGACGGGGGGCGCCTCGACCGCCGGCGATCGCGTGGCGCGCCGGCCTCCGGGCGAGCGCCGGCGCGCCAGAACGAGAAGGTCCGTTGCTCTGGGCGAGCTCATCCGTGGTCGAAGCAGAGACCCACCCAGAACCCCAGGAGAAACCGAGATGACCACCCCCCGCAAGCTCACCGCCGCAACGATCACCGCGGTTCTCGCGAGCGCCGGCGTCGCCACCGCCGCCGACGCGCCGATCGTGTCCAAGCAGCACACCTCCACCGCCAAGCGCGCCCCGATGACGATCCCGGGCAGCGGCCTGCAGCGCGGCGAGCGCCTTCCGAGCGGCGCCCGTCTCGTGTACCGCGACGTCACGCTCGAGGGCGAGCAGACCGTGAGGTTCAACCTCAAGGCGCCCAACGGCAAGCGCCTGCGCGCGCTGGCCGCGAAGGAGGGCCAGGACGTCGGCTTCGCGGTCGTCGACCGCGGCAACTACGCCGGCAAGACGAAGGTGCGCGTCCGCGCGTACGCCGACCCCAACGCCGACGGCGAGGTCGAGGGCCGCATCTACGGACTCGTCCGCTAGGAAACCGATCCCCGCGACGAGGCGCCGCGCCGGACCACCCCCGGCGCGGCGCTAGCGTCGATGACCGCATGCCGCCACTCCTCCAGCGCTCCCGTCCCGACGACGCCGCGCTCGCCCGCCGCGTCGCGGCGGGCGACGGCGCCGCGTTCGCGGCGCTCGACGAGCGCCATCGCAAGCCGCTTGTCCGCTATGCCCGCTCCCTCCTACGCCGCTCCGAGCACGATGCCGAGGACGTCGTCCAAGACGTCCTCATCCGCGCCCACGCCGTCCTGCGCGAGGGCCGCGCGCCCGACGAGCTGCGCCCGTGGCTGTACCGGCTCACGCGCAACCGGGCGATCGATGAGGTGCGCCGCGCGCGCTGGGGCGAGGAGTCGCTTGGCGACGAGGCGGCCGGACTGCACGACGAGCGCGAGGAACCCGAGGCCGTGCTGAGGCGCCGCGAGAGCATCCGCCGGCTCGTTGACGATCTCGCCGACCTGCCCGTCCGCCAGCGCACCGCGCTGCTGGCCCGCGAGCTCGACGACCAGACGCCCGAGCAGGTCGCCGAGCAGCTCGGCGTGAGCGTGCCCGCCGCGCAGATGCTGGCCACCCGCGCGCGCGAGAACCTGCTCAAGACCCGCGCCGCGCGCGACGCCGACCACGCCGACATCCGCGCCGCCCTGCTCGACGCGCACGAGCGCGGCGTGCGGCCGACCGAGCACGTGCGGCGCCATCTCGAGGGCTGCGACGCCTGCCGCGCCTACCAGAAGGACCTGCGCAAGCTCAGCAAGTCGCTGCACGCGCTGCACCCTGTCTTCGGCTTGCCCCTGCTGGCCGGCGCCGCGAAGCTGGTGGGCGCCGGGGGCGGCAAGGCCGCGGCGGGGGCCGCCGCCGCGCTCGTCATCGCCGCCACCGGCGGCGTCGTCGTGCTGGCCAGCGACAACCGCAGCAGCGGAGAGCCGGCGCCGTTCGTCCTCAAGGGCATCAAGCCGCTTACCGGCCGCGCGGTGAACACCGGCGACGCGATCCCGCGCGGCACCGCCCTCGTCACCGCGCGGGTGCGCGTCCCCGCCGGGGCGCCGCAGGACGGCGAGCGGCGCAGCGTGACGCTCGCCTGCCCGGCCGCGATGAAGGTCGCGGGCCTGCAGGCGCCCGAGCAGCGCTTTCCGCTCGGCTACGGGCTGTCGAAGGACACGATCATCCGCAACTCGACACGTGCGCGGATCGACTTCGGCCGCGCGATCCTGCCGCGCGACTACGACGTGACGGTCGGGGTGCTTTGCCGCCGCGCCGACGCCGCCGGCTCGATCGCCGACAGCCCTCGGCGGACGCAGGCGGGCGAGCAGACGGGCCGCGTGTGCGACACCTCGGCGTACCTGTACCGCGAGCCGGGCAGGACGTTCCTCGGCACCGTGTTCAAGGGCCAGCCGCTGTCGATCCTGCGGCGCAGCGGCTCCGGGCAATGGGCGCTGGTGATCAGCGACACGCGCAACAAGGGCTGGATGAAGGTCAGCGCGCTCTGCGGCTGACCGGTGTCCGCCACGTCGGCGGCGGACCGGGGTGAGCGAGTCCGCCCGGAGGGGTAGCCGGGGCGCCATGAACAACAATTCGCAGCAGTCCGCCGACGCGCGCGACTACGCGGCCGTCAACGTCGCATGGGTTGGGCTGGTCACGGCGCTGCTGGGCGCCACGGCGCGCAGCGGCAAGCCGGGGCCCTCCTCGACGGAGCTGCCGGTGCTCGGCCTTGCGACGTTCACGCTGACGAAGGCGGTCGCGAAGGAGAAGGTCGGCGTGTGGGCGCGCGCGCCGCTCGTGGAGCCGGGCGAGGACGGCGATCGCCGCCCGCGCGGACGTGGCCTGCAGTACGTGCTCGGCGAACTCGTCACCTGCCCGCGCTGCCTGGGCACGTGGAGCTCGCTCGGGCTCGTCGGCCTGCAGGTGGTCCGTCCGCGCGAAGGCCGGATCGTCGCGCGGATCCTCGCGACGGCCGCGATCAACGACGTCCTGCAGACGAGCTTTACGCTGCTCTGCGCGAAGGCCAACGCGACGCAGTCAGGCGCTGACGTCGCCGCGTCGCAGGCGCGATACACGCACGCTGTGGAGCAGTCACCCGACGCAGGCCGGTCAGTGCTGCGGTAACGACGCGGTGCGCGCTTCGCGCGTCGCACCGGCGTCCTCAATAGGCGCGGCGCGAGCGCCGCCGCCGGCGCAACACGACGACCGCGATCAGCAGCACCGCCGCGGCGCCGGCCAGGACGGGCGGCGGCAGCTCCTGCGCCCGCGCACGGACCTGCACGGCCGTCGGCGCGGTCTTCGCCCGGACCTGCTCCGCCGTGGGCCCGACCTTCGCCTTGACCTGCTCCGCCGTGGGCCCGACCTTCGCCTTGACCTGCTCGGCCGTCGGCCCGACCTTCGCCTTGACCTGCTCGGCCGTCGGCCCGGCCTTGGCTCGCACACGCTCCACGGTCTCCTCCGCGCGCGACTTCATCTGCCCGGCGGCGCCTTCGGCCTTCGCGCGGACCTCATCGGCCTTGTCGTGCGCGCGGCTCTTCACGTCGGCCTTGTACGCCAGCGCCTCGACCGTCTCGCCGAGTTCCTCACGCGTCTGCTCGACCTGCGCGCGCGCCGCCGCGATGCTCTCTTCGGGGTCGGGGCTCATCGGCCGCTCCTTGCCTTGATCTCGTCGATGTCGTCCTGAACGCTGTCGATTGCGCGCTCCGGCTTGGCCGGCGCGGCCTCCGCGACCTGGTTCTTGCCGAGCAGCGCCATGACACCGGCGGCCGCCAGCAGCACGACCGCGACGATCAGCGCCGCCAGCCACGCCTCCATCGCGGTCGCCAGCAGCAGCACCACGAAGGCGATGAGGACCGCGACGCCGAACAGCGCGACGACGCCGGCGCCACCGAGCAGCCCGGCGCCGATCCCGGCGTGCTTGGCCTTCTGCTGCATCTCGAGCTGCGCGAGGCGCAGCTCCTCGCGCACCAGCCGCGACGTCTGCTCGCTGGCGCGCTTGAGCAGCTCGCCGATCGGCAGGTCGGCGGCGTCGCTGCGGGCCGGTCCGTTCTGTGGGCCGGAGCTCACTGGTTCCACTTGTCGGCGGTCGTCTTGCCCTTGCCGGCGTTCTTGGCGCGGATGTCGTACGTGTCCTGTGGGCGTCCGCGCTCGGTCAGCCCGGGCTCGTCGCCCTGCACCTCGTCGCCTCCAGCCGTGCCGGCCCCGCCGGCCGGGGAGTGACGGGTGCTTTGCGCGGCCTCCCGAGCGTGCTCGGACTTGCGATCGACCGCCTCGCGAAAGCGTTGGAGTTCCTGCTCGCGTTGGTCCATGCCACGCATGTACCCCAGCGCGCGCGCCGGGCATGCAGCAGATCTGCCGCAGCCGCGGCGCGCGCGCTCGCGCATCGCGCCCGCCGGTCAGCCGGCCGGAGCCGCCTCGCCGCCGTCCGGCGCGGCCGTCAGCCAGCGGAAGTAGACGCCGTAGCGCACGGCGCCCGTGCGGTTGAGGCCGCCGGAGTGCGGGAGGTCCGGGGTCATCATCACGGCATCGCCCGGATCGAGCTCAACTGCCACGGGCGCGTCCGCCGTCTCGACGAGCAGCCCGCCGTTCTCGTGCCGCCAGGGGCTGAGGGGGACCCCGACGATGCGCAGGTAGCCGCGGCCGTCCGCCCAGTCGGGTTCCTGGTCGACGTGGAACGTGATCTCGGGCTCGGGCCCGACGTGCGGGAACTGCAGCAGGATCTGCGGGTCGCTCATGGTGCCGGTCCGCCACGCGGGCGGCAGCGCCTGCGCCAGCGCCACGATCGCCGGGTCGTACTTCAGGTGCGGAAACCAGTGCGCGCCCCACAGCCACTCGCCGAGCGTGGCGGCGCTGGCGCCGTTCTCGAGCAGGTCGAGGTGCAGCACGCGCAGGGCGTCGTCGACGAGGTCGAGCGGGATCACACCGCGACCGATCTCGTGCGTCGCGCTGGCGGAGCCGGACCTCATGAGCATCATCTTCCCATCCGCGCCCGCTGGACCGCCTGCGGTGTGCGCCGCCGTCCGTCGCAGGACCCCGGGGTTTCCGCTCCCGCCGCACGGGGGAGACGACGGCCACCGCAATCGCGTGATCGCGATATGCAGGAACTTTCGCGCGATCACGCGCGCGGGGGCGGTTGAAGATCAAGTGATAGTTGAAGCGCGAGCGGGGTATGGAGCCGCCCACGAAGCTCGAATGCGACCGTGAGAGCCACGTGAGCAAGACAATCCTCATCACCGGCGGGGCCGGTTTCATCGGCTCGCACCTGGCCGACGAGATGCTGCGCGGCGGCTGGCGCGTCCGCGCCCTGGACAGCCTCATCGGCCAGGTTCACGAGACGTGCCAACGGCCGGCCTACCTCGCCGACGACGTCGAGCTGATCGTCGGCGACGTGCGCGACCCCGGCTGCGTCCGCCGTGCGCTCGACGGCGTCGACGCGGTCGTCCACCTCGCCGCGCGCGTCGGCGTCGGGCAGAGCATGTACGACATCGCGGAGTACACGAGCGTCAACTGCGCCGGCACCGCCACCCTGCTGCAGGTCCTGCTCGACCATCCCGTGCAGCAGCTCGTCGTCGCGTCGAGCATGAGCGTCTACGGCGAGGGGCTCTACGCCGGTGCCGCCGGGCGTATCGTCGACGCCGCCGAGCGCTCGCGCGAGCAGCTCGAGCGCGCCGAGTGGGACCCGGTTGACGACGCCGGGCGGCCGCTGTCGCCGCTGCCGACGCCCGAGGACAAGCCGCCGTCGCTGTCGTCGATCTACGCGCTGGGCAAGTTCGACCAGGAGCGCATGTGCCTGCTCTTCGGCTCGGCCTACCGCGTGCCGGTCACGGCCCTGCGCTTCTTCAACGTCTACGGCCCGCGCCAGGCGCTCTCCAATCCCTACACCGGCGTGCTCGCGATCTTCGCGGGGCGGCTGCTCAACGCGCGCGCCCCGCTCATCTACGAGGACGGCCGCCAGCGTCGCGACTTCGTGAGCGTCTACGACGTCGCGCGCGCCTGCCGCCAGTCGCTGGAGCAGCCGGGCCCGATCGCGGGCCGCGTGCTCAACGTCGGGTCGGGCGAGAGCGTCAGCGTCCTGGAGATCGCCGACGAGCTCGCGCGCGTCATGGGTCGCGAGGACATCAGCGCGCAGGTCACCGGCAAGTACCGCGTCGGCGACATCCGCAACTGCTTCGCCGACATCGCGCGGGCGACCGAGGTGATCGGCTACCGCCCGCAGGTGGCGCGGGGCGACGGGATGGCGGAGCTGGCGGGGTGGCTCGCCGGCGAGGTCGCCACCGACCGCGTCGACGACGCCGCGGCGGAGCTCGCCGCCCGGGGGCTGACGGTATGACCAGCCGCCGCCACACGCTCATCACCGGCGGCGCCGGCTTCGTCGGCACGAACCTCGCCGACCGGATCGTCTCCGACGGCGGGCGCGTGCTCGTCTTCGACAACCTTGCGCGTGCCGGCGTCGAGGAGAACCTGGCCTGGCTGACCGAGCGCCACGCCGACGCCGTCGACGTCGAGATCGCCGACGTGCGCGACGCCACGGCCGTCAATCGGGCGATGGCCCACGCCGATCGCGCGTTTCATCTCGCGGCGCAGGTGGCGGTGACGACGAGCCTGGACGAGCCGGTCCTCGACGCGGACGTCAACCTGCAGGGAACGATCAACCTGCTCGAGGCCGCGCGTGCCCGCAGCCGCCCGCCGGCGGTCCTGTTCACCTCCACGAACAAGGTCTACGGCAACCTCGACGATGTCGATCTGCGCCAGCGAACGACGCGCTACGAGCCGATCGACGGAGCGCTGCTCGACCACGGCATCGGCGAGCGCCGGCCGCTGCAGTTCTGCACGCCGTACGGGTGCTCGAAGGGCGCGGCGGACCAGTACGTCCTGGACTACGCGCACTCCTACGGCGTGCCCACCGTGGTCTTCCGGATGAGCTGCATCTACGGCCCCCACCAGTTCGGCAACGAGGACCAGGGCTGGGTCGCGCACTTCCTCATCCGGGCCCTCCAAGAAACGCCCATAACCATCTTCGGAGACGGCAAGCAGGTACGTGACGTGCTCTACGTGCAAGACCTCGTCGACGCCTTCCTCTGCGCGCACGCGGACGTCGAGCGCCTCGCGGGCCGCGCGTTCAACATCGGCGGCGGCGTCGAGAACTGCCTGAGCCTTGTCGAGCTGCTGGACCTGATCGCCGAGCAGAACGGGCGGCGGCCAGCGGTCGAGCACGGCCCGTGGCGGCGCGGTGACCAGCGCTACTACGTCTCGGACACGTCGGCCTTCACGAAGGCGACGGGCTGGGCGCCGCGGACGGGCCCGCAAGAGGGCGTCGCGCGGCTCATGGAATGGCTGCGCGAGCAGGCTCCAGGCGATCGCGCGGCGGCCGCCGCCGCGGCTGTCGCATAGATGCGGGCCGCCGTCATCACCGCGCCGCGCAGGGCCGAGCTGCGGCGCCTGCCGACGCCCGATCCTGGGCCGGGCGAGGTGCTTGTCGAGCTCGAGGGCTGCGGCGTGTGCGGCTCGGACCTGCCCGTCTGGCAGGGGCGGCCGTGGTTTGACTACCCGCGCGACCCCGGGGCTCCGGGGCACGAGGGCTGGGGCCGGATCGTCGCGCTCGGCGACGGCGTGCGCGGATTGGAGGTCGGTCGGCGCGTGGCCGCCATCTGCTACCGCTCCGACGCCGAGTTCGACGTCGCGGCAGCGGACGCCGTCGTCGCCCTGCCCGACGAACTCGACGGACAGCCGTTCCCGGGCGAGCCGCTGGGCTGCGCGATGAACGTCGCGCGCCGCTGCGGCTTCGCGGAGGGACAGACCGTCGCGGTCGTCGGCGTCGGCTTCCTCGGCGCCCTGCTCGTGCAGATCGCCGCACGGGCCGGCGCCCGTTTGATCGCGCTGTCGCGGCGCCCGTTCGCGCTGGACGTCGCACGCACGATGGGCGCGGAGCACGTGATCGGCGCCGACGACGACGCGGCGCTCCAGATCGTGCAGGAGCTGACCGGCGGTGCCCTCTGCGACCGCGTGATCGAGGTCACCGGCAAGCAGGGCCCGCTGGACCTCGCCGCGCAGCTCACGCGCGTGCGCGGCCGGCTCGTCATCGCCGGCTTTCACCAGGACGGGCCGCGGCAGGTCGACATGCAGCTGTGGAACTGGCGTGGGCTGGACGTCATCAACGCGCACGAGCGCGATCCGGCGATCTACGCGCAGGGGATACGCGAGGCGGCCCGTGCGGTCGCGGCGGGCGACCTCGACCCGTCGCCGCTGTACACGCACGAGTTCGCGCTGAGCGACATCGCCACGGCGCTCGATGCCGCGAGCGAACGGCCGGACGGCTTTCTGAAGGCGCTGGTGCGGCCGTGAACGCGGTGGCCGCTCCGGCCCGCCCGCGACTGGGCTTCCTCGGGACGGGCTGGATCGGCCGCCACCGGCTGCGCGCGCTCGTGCAGAGCGGCGTCGTCGAGGTGGCCGCGCTGGCCGATCCGGCGGCGGAGTGCCTTCGGGCCGCCGCGCAGCAGGCGCCCGGCGCGCGGCTCGCCGCCGACCTCGACGCGCTGCTCGACAGCGGCATCGACGGGATCGTCATCGCGACGCCGAGCGCGCTGCACGCCGAGCAGGCCGAGGCCGCGCTCGACGCCGGGATCGCCGTCTTCTGTCAGAAGCCGCTCGGCCGGAGCGCCGCCGAGACCGAGCGGGTCGTGCGCGCGGCGCGGCGCAACGACCGCCTGCTCGGCGTCGATCTCTCCTACCGCCACACGGCCGCCGCGCTCGCCGTCCGCGAACAGGTCGCCGCCGCCGCGCTGGGCCCCGTTCACGCGGTCGATCTCGTCTTCCACAACGCCTACGGCCCGGACAAGCCGTGGTTTCAAGACCCGGCGCTGTCGGGCGGCGGCTGCGTCATCGACCTCGCCATCCACCTCGTGGACCTGCTGCTGTGGACGCTGGACTGGCCCGCCGTCGAGCGCGTGCAGGCACGGCGCTGGCGCCGCGGCGAGCCTGCCGCGGCCGACGAGGCGGAGGACTTCTGCCTCGCCACGCTCGAGCTCGCAGGCGGCACGGTCGCCCGGCTGGCGTGCTCGTGGTTCTCGCACGAGGGACGCGACGCGGTGATCGAGACGACGTACCGCGGCCGCGACGGCGCCGCCGCGCTGCACAACGTCGACGGCTCGTTCTACGACTTCATCGCCGAGCTGCGCGCCGCTACGACCGCGCGAACGCTGGCTACGCCGCCCGACGACTGGGGCGGACGCGCCGCCGTCGCCTGGGCGCGGCGGCTCGCGGACGGCAAGCGCTACGACCCGGCCGGCGAGCGCCTCGTCACCGTCGCCCGCGTCATCGACTCCGTCTACGGCCGATGAGGCTGCTCATGACCACCGACGCGGTCGGCGGCGTCTGGACCTACGCCACGGAGCTGCGCGCGCAGCTCGCTACCGCGGGCGTCGACGTCGTGCTGGCGACGCTCGGACCGCAGGCGCCGCCGGACGCGGAGTCGCCGTACCTGGCGTGCCGGCTGGAGTGGGAGCCCGAGCCGTGGGAGGACGTCCACGCCGCGGGCGATTGGCTGCTCGAACTCGCCGAGGACGCCGGCGCTGACCTCGTGCACCTCAACGGCTTCGCGCACGGTGCGCTGCGCTGGCCGGTGCCGGTCGTCGTCGCGGGACACTCCTGCGTGCTGTCCTGGCATGCGGCGGTCCGCGGGACACCTGCCGGGCCGGAGTGGGAGCGCTACCGCGCGGCGGTGGCCGCGGGGCTGCGCGGCGCGGACGCCGTCGTCGCGCCGACCGCCGCGATGGCCGCTGCGCTGCAACGCCACTATGGGCTCGGGCAACGTCCGCAGGTCATCCCGAACGGCGTCTCGCCGCACGCCGGCCCGGCGATCACGCACCGCGACCGCGAGCCGCTCGTGCTCGGCGCGGGCCGGCTGTGGGACGAGGCCAAGGGGCTGGACGCGCTCGACGCGGCCGCCGCGGACATGACATGGCCGGTCGTCGTGGCCGGCGACGCCGGCGGTCGGCAGGCGTCGCACGCGCGGATGCCGGGCACGCTGCCGCGCGACGAGCTGCGCACGCTCATGGGCCGCGCGGCGATCTTCGCGCACCCCGCGCGCTACGAGCCGTTCGGCCTCGTCGTGCTCGAGGCCGCCCTCGCCGGCTGTGCGCTCGTGCTCGGCGACATCGACTCGCTG
>DASZDB010000619.1:0-3158 GCA_035942495.1 Solirubrobacteraceae bacterium | reverse complement strand
GCCTGCGTCCTGCCCGTGCCGATGATGAACGTCCTCAACGGCGGCGCGCACGCCGACAACAAGATCGACTTCCAGGAGTTCATGGTCGTCCCCGCGGGCGCGTCCTCGTTCTCGGAGTGCCTGCGGATGGGCGCCGAGGTCTTCCACGCGCTGAGGAAGACCCTGCACGCCGCGGGCCTGAGCACCGCGGGCGGCGACGAGGGCGGCTTCGCGCCCGACCTCGGCTCCAACGAGGAGGCGCTGCAGATGCTCGTGCGCGGCATCGAATCGGCCGGCTATGCGCCCGGCGAGGACATCTTCATCGCGCTCGACCCCGCGACGAGCGAGATCTTCGAGGGCGGCGCGTACCGGCTCGAGCACGAGGGCCGCTCGCTCAGCGCCCCGGAGATGTCGGAGTACTGGGCTGATCTCAGCGTGCGCTATCCGATCGTCTCGATCGAGGACGGGATGGACGAGGAGGACTGGGACGGCTGGAAGCTGCTGACCGACGCGGTCGGCGACCAGGTCCAGCTCGTCGGCGACGACCTCTTCGTGACGAACACCGACCGGCTGCAGCGGGGCATCGACGCCGGCGTCGGCAACTCGATCCTCGTCAAGGTCAACCAGATCGGCACGTTGACCGAGACGCTCGACGCGATCGCGACCGCGCGCGCGGCCGGCTACACCGCGGTCATGTCACATCGCTCCGGCGAGACCGAGGACACGACGATCGCCGACCTCGCCGTCGCCACCGGCTGCGGGCAGATCAAGACGGGCGCGCCGTCGCGCTCGGATCGCGTCGCGAAGTACAACCAGCTGCTGCGCATCGAGGAGGCGCTCGGCGACGCCGCGCAGTTCCCGGGGCGCAGCGTCCTGCGGGGTCGCTGAGCGCCGGCGCGCCAGCCGGCTGGGCCGCCGCGATCAGCGGGAGGAGTCGGCAAGCGTGGATCGAACGATCCACGAATGAGCGAGTTCGCGCCGCGGGTGCGCTGGGACCGGATCGGACGGCTGGCGCTGCTGTTCGTCGGTCTGCTGCTGATCTACCTGTACATCAACCCGCTGCGGACCTACGTCTCGACGTGGCAGGAGGCACGCGCCAAGCGCGAGCAGGTCTCCCAGCTGGGGCAGGAGCACGCCGAGCTCGTCAAGCGCGCACGGGCGCTGCGCCGGTCGGGCAGCATCGAGGTGGAGGCGCGGCGGCTCGGCATGGTCAAGGCCGACGAGCGGGCGTACGTCATCCGCGGGCTCGATCGGTAACGCACTAGAGCCGCGCGCGGGTGGGTAGCCTGCCGCGGCGATGACGACGAGCTTCGAGATCGCGCTGGGCCAGTGGCGCGAGGGCGAGCGGCGCATGGCGGGCGCGCCGCCGCAGCAGCGCCGCGCGCTGGAGCTCGTCGTGAGCCGCATCGAGGCCGAGCTGCGCCGCCGCCTGGGCGGCACCTTCACGACCGACGAGCTGACCGAGCTCTACGAGGCGGGCACCGACTGGTGTACCGACCTCGCCGCCGCGGTCGCGCCCGACGCGCCCTGGGCTTGGGACGCGCGTACGGTCGCCGACGCGGCGTTTCTGCGCTACCTGCGTGACGCGCGCGACTTCGCGGGCGGGCGGCGCACGGAGGCGTAGCGCGCTCACGCGTCCGCGGGCGCCGCGGCGACCCCGCCGCGGAGCGCCGGCTGGGGTGTGGCGATTACGCCTCGCCTACCGAGGCTCATTCGCCACATCCCCGCCCGGCGGCGGGCGGAGGAACCCGCGGGTGCTGCCGGCGGGGACGAAGCCCAGGCGCGCGTAGAGCTCCTTCGGCCAATCCTCTTCGTCGGCGACGATGAACATGAGCTCCGGCTCCAGCGCAAGCCCCGCGGCCAGCGCGGAGGACGTCACGAGCCGACCCAGGCCGGCGCCGCGATGCTCGGGCGGGACCGCGACGTCCTCGATCTGCGCGATCCCGTCGCGGTAGCGCAGCTTCGCGTAGGCGCAGACCGCCTCGCCGTCATACGCCGCGAAGCAGCGCTCGCCGAGCAGCTCTCCGATGTGGCGGTTGTGCTGCATGACCTGCTGCCGGGCCTGCGGCGCCGTGGTCCCTGGCTCGTCGCGCAGGAAACGCTCCTCCGCGGCGTGGACGTCGTCGTGGCTGACTTCGCGAACCGCCGCGAGGTCGGGCATGCGGTCCGGCGGGCGCGCGTGGACCATGTAGACGATCGCGTCGCGCTCCCAGCCCGCCGCGACGAGCTCGTCCTCGACCGTGCGCCAGAGCGACTCGTGCTCGACGACGAGCTGGCGGTGGGCGACGGCGCGCAGGATGCGGTCGGCGTCGGCGACGAGCTCGGCGGCAGCGACGCCCTCGCGCGCGCTGACCCACAGCATGTTCGCCCAGTACACGTGCGGCACGTCGTCCTGCAGGAAGGCCTGTCCGTAGCGGAGCTCCTCGATGCGGGCCGCGGCCCGGGCGTGCGCGTCGCGTTCGAAGGCGAGCGCGCGCGCGAACCGTTCGTCAGTCGTCGTCTCCGCCGGCACGGCGGATCACGATCTGGTCTTCCTCGACGGTGACCTCCACGGGGCGATGACCCGCCCAGTGCTCGGCGTAGATCGGGTTGTCGGTGACGGCGGGGTCCAGCCATAGGCCGTAGCCCTCCTCGCCGTGGTCGAAAGTGCCCTCCAGCGCGCCGGTCGCGGCGCGCGTGCGCCCGCGCCCACCGCGGCGACCGCGACGCCGCGCCGCCGGCTTGGCATCCCCATCCGCGTCGGGATCGGCGTCGTCCTCGCCGGCGGCCGCCTTGCGAGCGGCCGCTTCGGCTTCCTCGACGGCCCGGGCGGCCTCCTCCTCGAGGCGCCGCGCTTCGGCGGCCTCGAGCTCGGCGGCGACGAGCGCGTCGTCCTCGGCGCGCAGGTCGATCTGGTCGTCGAAGTCAGCACAAGCCGCCTCACCCGAATCCGGTTCGGCGGGTGCCAGGTCGTTGTCCTTCTTGAAGGTCTCGATCTGCTGAACCGTCGCTTCGAGCTGGTGGGCGATCCAGGCGTCGGTGCGACCCTGCCGGACCCAGCCGCGAATCTGGTTGAGATGAGGGCGCAAAGAGCGTCGTGCCATGGCCGCTGACCTTACAAGAAGAGCCCCCGTCGCCGATCTGGCACGGCGCCGATGTGCCGGTGGCGCCTGCATCTTGTTGCCTTTGCCTATCGGACC
>DASZDB010000618.1:0-3874 GCA_035942495.1 Solirubrobacteraceae bacterium | reverse complement strand
GAGCTCAAAGCCAGCGATCCGGCGAGCGCCCTGCGCACGTTGCATGGCGTCAAGCCGCGCACGACCGTTGGCCGCCTGGCGGAGGCGCTGACCTCAGCGCCGCCGCGGCGATCGGCGTCTACGCCGATGCCGACACCGCCGCAGCGAAAGCCGACGAGGCCCACCGCCTCTGCGATCGAGCTCGGCGAGCCGGGATCGATCCTCGACGCGACGTGGGCCCACGCCCTCGCCGCGCACGCGGAGGGCGAGCTCCCCATCATCGCCTTCGCCGACGGCCTCGCCGACGAGGCGCAGCGGCTCGGCGCCGCACGTGGCCACGCCTTCGCGCTGACCCTGCGCGGCGAGGCCATGCTGCTCGCCGGACGTCTGCGGGAGGCGGACGGCGACTTCGCCGAAGGCGCGCGCCTGCACAGCGCGATCGGCGCCAGCGCAGGAGAAGCGCTATCGCTGCTGGGGCGCGCGCAGGTCGCGAACTACCGCAACCGGCCCGGGCACGCGCGGCCCTATCTCATGGATGCGTTGCTGATGGCTCGCGAGTCCGAGGTCGGCCACCACACACTCGACCGGATCTACGGTGCGATGGTGGAGGCGGCCGGCGATCCGGCCGGCGGACTGAAGCTCGTGCGCGAGGCGGCGAGCGCGGTCCGCGGCCCGGCGGAGACGTGCCCGACGTGCCGTATCGCGTTCATCGTCCCGGCCGCCATCGCCGCCGCCCAGGCAGGGGATCTCCAGCGCGCCGGGCGCTATGAGCAGGCCTGCGACGCAGCGCTCGAGGTCATCGCCCTCCCGCCTGCCTGGCACGCCGCGGTCGCGGAGGTACACGGGCACGTCGCACGTGCCGACGGTCGCGCCGATGAAGCGCGCAGCCACCTCCAGCGGGCCGCCGACGGCTTCCGTACATGGGGCCAACCGCTCGACGCGCAGGCTGCGCCGCACTCGCCTGTCGCTAGGGAACGTTTTGGGAATGCCCGCCGGCGACGGTGTCCTCCGTCGTCGCCCGTAGCAGGCGGTCGACGCGACACCACGACGACCAGGAGGTCTCCCATGCGCTGCATTCCCCGCGAGGACGTACCCGTGGCAATCGCCGACGGCGGCGTCGAGGTCCGCGTCGTCGACCAGGAGGGGCTGATGGTCGGCTTCGTCAGCCTCCCTGCGGGCGCCGACTGCGGCCCGCCACCGTCTGGCTACCCGACGACCTGTGCCCCTGCCCGCACTGGGGATACATGCTCAAAGGCCGCGTGCGCATGCACACCACCAACGGCCACCAGGATTTCGCGGCGGGCGACGCCTTCTAACTGGGCCCCCGGCCACGCGCCCGAGGCCCTGGAGGACAGCGAATATGTCGACTTCTC
This sequence comes from Solirubrobacteraceae bacterium, assembly GCA_035942495.1. Taxonomy (GTDB): domain Bacteria; phylum Actinomycetota; class Thermoleophilia; order Solirubrobacterales; family Solirubrobacteraceae; genus CADCVQ01. Next base: position 2,522 of record DASZDB010000618.1, on the reverse strand, counting down.
GCCGACGCACGAATTTCAGCGCGTCCTCGACCACCTCACCGGAGCGGCCGCGCCCGCCGACGCCTGAGGCCGCTCAGCGCCGCCGCGGAAGGTCGACCGTCAGGCGGGCTGCACGACCCAGATGCGGTTGCCGTCGGGATCCTCGATGGAGAACATCCGCGGCACCGGCCCGTCGCCGCCGATCATCTCGCCGGACTTGACGCCGTCGATCGCCTGGACGCGCGCGTACTCGGCCTCGACGTCCGGCGTTTCGACGCCGATCGCGCTGCCGCCGGGCTCCCAGTCGCCCATCGGAGGGTTGAGCGCCAGGCGGGCCGTCGAGCCCGGCGGGGCGACCTCGACCCAGCGGTGGGCGCCCTCGTCGCCGAACGGGACATCGACGCGCAGCTCCCAGCCGAGCGTCTGGGTGTAGTAGGCGATCGCCGCGTCCTGATTGGCGATCGTGAACATCGCGACGCCGATGTTCGAGATGGTGGTGGATGACTGCGTGGAATCGCTCATGGCACCCAGACTCTCGCACTCGCGCAAACTCATCGCTCGAGATCCGGCCCGTGGCCCATTCTGCGCGACCGCCAGAGCGCACGACAACGGGGCGCGGCCACCGTGGCCGCGCCCGCGTTGCGTCTAGCGTGGCTGAGGGATCGGCTGCGACACACGGGGCGCGCGCGGCACGAGCTTCTTCACGGTTGCGCAGTTGACCGGCCGCAGCTGCGAGCGCTTCGTCGGGTCGGTGCCCGCACGGACCTCGGCGCCGTCGGACCGGCAGTCGCCGTCGGTGTCCTTCTTGTTCGGGTTGGTGCGGTAGGTCTTGCCCTCGGAGCCGTCCGAGAGGCCGTCGCCGTCGCTGTCGTGCTTGACCGGGTTCGTCTTCGTGTACTTGACCTCGAGGCCGTCGGAGTAGCCGTCGCCGTCGGTGTCCCACACAGTCGGGCTCGTGCGGTCGCGCAGGCGGTTCCCGTAGCGCGGGTACTCGTAGCGCTCGCGGACCTCGAAGCCGTCGAGCAATCCGTCGCCGTCGGTGTCCGGGTCCCGCAGATCGGTGGCGTAGCGCGACTCTGAGGAGTTGGGCAGCCCATCGTCGTCGTAGTCGTTGTCGACCGCAGGCAGCGAGCAGCCCCCGCAGTTGTAGCCAGGCAGCTCCGCGCCGGCCTCGTTCGGCGTGCCGGAGGGCCGCTCCTGGGCTGAAGCAGGAGCCGCATGGACCGCGGCGCCGACCGCCATCGCGCCGATGGTGAGCAGGACGCCGAACCGGCGGTGAATCGCGAGATGGATGGCGCGTGTACGCATGTCTGTCTTCTTTCTTTCTTCGCCCGCAAGCGGGGGCTGATTGAGTTGACACGGCAACTCTCGCGTCGCGGCGCCGTGGTCAACAGGCCCCCAAGGGGTGGTCCGAATGCCCCTGTGGCTTGCGCTGCGCGGCGAGCGGCGCGGCCGTCAACGGCGGCGCGTGCCCGTCGTGGTCAACGACCCGCCGGGCGGTCGCGATCGCCGAGCCTGGGACCGGGCCGTTCGAGTTCAAGCGGGTGCGAAACCCGCAGCTCGCTGACGAAACAACTGCTCATGGGTCAGCGCCTTGTCGAGCAAACCGCGCGCACGGCTGTGCCGCCCCTTCGAAGCCCTCGCCTACTTGACGAAGTTGTGCACCTCGAAGACCTGCGGCTGCCCGGGGTAGTCGAGCTCCTGCAGCACCGGCGCGATCACCTCTCCGAAGCGTTGGAAGGCCTCCTCCGATTCCCAGACATCGATGACACGCCAGCCGTCGGCGGTGGGACCCGCGGTATGCGCGAGGATTCCCCCGACGGGCCAGTCGCTCAGCGAACTGAGGCCACGCCCGTCGGTGAGGCGGGCACCTACCTGCTCGTACTGCTCCTGCGTGACGCCGGGACTGTCATGCACCATCACGATCGGCACGATGCCTCCTTCGGCTCGCGGGCGGGAGTGAGTTCCTTCAGGCATCCGTACTATAAGGCACCCTGAGTAAGTGGGTCAAGCCGATCTCCGATGCCGGCTATCGCCGGTGGGCGACGTCGTGACCGGCGACGTCAGCGATCGCCCGGCACGACGAGCCCGGTCTCGTAGGCGACCACCACGAGCTGGGCGCGGTCGCGCGCGTCGAGCTTGGAGAACAGTCGCGCGACGTGGGTCTTGGCGGTGAGCGGGGAGAGTATGAGCTCGTCGGCGATCTCGGTGTTGGAGAGGCCGCGGCCGACCAGGCCGAGCACCTCGCGCTCGCGCGGGGTCAACTCGTCGAGCTGATCGCCCTCGGTGACGGGCGGCTGCGCGGCGCGCTCCTGCGCGACGAACGCCTCGATCAGCCGGCGCGTCAGGCGGGGCGCGAGGAGCGCCTCGCCGTCGGCCACGACGCGCACGGCCTTCAGCAGGTCCGGCGGGTCGATGTCCTTGAGCAGAAAGCCCGATGCGCCCGCGCGCAACGCGCCGAAGACGTACTCGTCGAGCTCGAACGTCGTCAGGACGATGACGCGCGTACGCGACAGCCCGGGGATCGACGTGATGCACCGCGT
>DASZDB010000617.1:0-2165 GCA_035942495.1 Solirubrobacteraceae bacterium | reverse complement strand
GTGCAGCTGGCAGAGCTCGTCGTCGGGAACGCCGAGCCGGCGCGCGATCGTGTCGAGCTCGGAGAGGTTGACGCAACCTGAGTCCTCGGCCGTGTCGAGCAGGCGGGCGAGCGGCGCGGGCGGGTCGTCGAGATCGAAGTCCATGGCGGAGCATTACCCCCTCCCGCGCGGCGCAGAACAGCGCATGACTACCTGGGGCGGTTGCGCTTGCGCTGGTCGCGGGCTGCCTTCGCCTTGGCCTTCGCGCGCTTGGCGCGCTGGCGTTCGCGGGCCCGCAGAGCGCTTGCGCTCGTGTCGACCGCCGTCGCGGGCACGCCCGGTGCGCCCTTGACCTTTTTGGTGGTCTTTCCCGTGTCGCCGCCGCCGCCGGCGTTTCGGGCGCGGCGATCGTCGGCGGGCGCGGCGCGCTTGGCGTCGCGCATGATCGCGTAGCCGATCAGCGCGAGCACGAGCGCTGCCGCGCCGAAGATCATCGCCTGCTGCAGCGCGCTCAGCCCCTCGTCCTCGAGCTCGTTGTCGATCGTCGGCGGCGGCGGAGGCGGCTCGGTGAGCGGCGTCGGCACGTCGGGGCCGCCGATCTGCGCGTGCGCCGGGCCGGCGGGGGCGAAGCAGAGCGCGAGGATGACGAGCATGACGGGGGTGCGGTGCATAGGTGCCGAGGTTACGCGCAAATCCGTGGACGAGGCCGCGCGCCGACATACACTCTGCGCATGGCAAAGCAGCGGCAGGTCCGGACGGAGCAGAAGAGCGCGCTGGCCGCGATGACACAGCTCGAAACCCGCTCCGACGAAGAGCTCCTGAGCGAGACGAAGTACCGCGCCGCCGCCCAGGCGATCCTGGGTGCGCGGGCCGCCGAGCGCTACGACGGACAGACGGCGCGCGAGCACTTCCGCAAGGCGATCGCGGCCGCGCGGCCGCAGGAGCGCATGCAGCTGCGGCGCATGGCAGAGGCCTCGCTGGCCCTCGCCGAGCGGCGGCCCGACGACCTCAAGGCGGCCGTCGAGAAGCTCGGCCAGCAGGCACCGTCGAGCCGCCAGCTCTTCGTGCTGCGCCTCATGGGGCTCATCTCGCCCGCGCAGGGCGCGAGCAAGCTCATGCGCCTGCGCGGCGTGCTCATCATCCTCGCGATGGTCGTCGTCCTGCTGGCGATCGGCTTTGCCGGCGCGAAGCTGCTGCTGCTGCCGATCGGCGGCTCCTCGACGCTCGGGGCGATGGGCTTCGGCGTCGTCATCGTGATCGTCGCCCTCTCCGTGCTGGCGTTCGTCGGCAAACGCAAGCAGGGGCGCGCGCGCGAGAAAGCGCGGGCCGCCCGCGCAGGCTGATGTGCGGGCGCTACACGCTCGCGACGCCTGACCTGGGCGGGCTGCGGGCGCGCTTTCCGTTGCGCGAGTCGCTCGAGGTGCGCCGGCGCTTCAACGTCGCACCGGGCGACGACGTGCTGGCCGTGATCGGCGGTGGCGAGGACGGCGCTGAGCCCGAGGGTGCGTATCTGCGCTGGGGGCTCGTGCCCTTCTGGGCGCCCGATCCGCGCGAGGTCGCCGCCAAGACGATCAACGCCCGCGCCGAGACCGTCGCCGAACGCCCCGCCTACCGCGATGCGTTCCAGCGCCGCCGCTGCCTGATCGTCGCCGACGGCTTCTACGAGTGGTCCGGCGGCGTCCCGCACTGGATCACGCGCCCCGGCGGCGAGCCGTTCGCCTTCGCCGGGCTGTGGGCCTCCTGGCGGCCCAAGGGCGCCGCCCGCGAGGTCGAGCCGCTGCGCTCGTGCGCGATCGTCACGACCGCCGCCGCCGGACCCGTCCGCAACCTGCACGACCGCATGCCGGTCATCCTCGACCCGTCGCAGGAATCGCTGTGGGTCGACCCGGCGGCGCCGCCGGACGAGCTGCATGCGCTGATACGCGAGCCGGCCGCGGCGGCGTCGCTCGAGTACCGCCCCGTCAGCCGCGCCGTCAACGACGCCCGCCACGACGAGCCCGACTGCCTCGACCCGCCCGAGCAGGCCGCGCTCTTCTAAGACCATCGTGTCGACTTGACCCCGGATATAGGGGTCAACTCAGCACGACCGTGGCAAATCCGTCGCCGAACGCGTGCCTTGGACGAAACGGCCACACAACCTCAAACTGACGGCCTCAAAGATGTAGTTCCGGCACGAAGTGCCGGAC
>DASZDB010000616.1:0-4875 GCA_035942495.1 Solirubrobacteraceae bacterium | reverse complement strand
GTGCTGAGCCTGCTGATCGCGCCGCTCGAGGTCGCCGACGGCATCGTCGACCGCAGCAGCGGCGCGCCGAAGGTCGGCGGTACGTCGTGTTGCATCCCGAGCGCTTCGTCGAGCTTGCGCCCTCGGCCAGCCGTGCGGCCTCACCACGCCGTTCGCGATTCCGCCCGACCACTACTTCATGATGGGCGACAACCGTGCAGCCTGTGAAGACAGCCGCTTCTGGGGCCCCGTGCCCGCCGACTCGATCGTCGGCCGAGCCTTCTTCCGCTACTGGCCCCGTGGCCGCATCGGCGGTTTCTGACAGCCGCACCCCGCGCAAGCAGGCGCGCAAGCGGTCCAGCGGCCGCCGGCTGTTCGCCTATGACCGCCGCCTCGGCGTGCGGTGGGTCGCGGGCGCCGACGAGGCGGGACGCGGCTGCCTCGCCGGACCGCTCGTCGCCGCCGGCGTCCTGTTCGACCTGGAGGCGCTCACGACGCGCGAGCTGCGGGCGCTCAGCCGCCTCAACGACTCCAAGCAGCACCCGCACGAGGTGCGCGAGGAGCTCTTCCCGATCGTCATGCGTACGGCCCTGAAGGTCTGCGTCGTCTCGCGCTGCGCGCGCACGATCGATGCCCGCGGGCTGCACAAGACGAACCTCGCGGCGCTGCGCGACGCGCTGATCGGCGTCGCCCGCCCCGGCTGCATCTGTCTGTCGGACGGGTTCGCGGTCGGCAAGCTGCCCTACGAGCAGCGTGCGATCGTCGAGGGCGACGCGACCTCCGCCGCGATCGCCGCCGCGTCGATCGTCGCCAAGGTCGCCCGCGACCGCTACATGCACCGCGCCGACGCGCTGCATCCGGGCTGGGACTTCGCCGCCCACGTCGGCTACTCGACGCCCGAGCATCGGGACGCGATCCAGCGTCTGGGCGTGTCGCCGCTGCACCGGTTGAGCTTCGCCTCGACCGCCTATCAGCAGCTCGCGTTGTAGATCGCCGGCGCGCACGACTCAGAACGCTGCCTCGAGGTGGTCGAGCCGCACGAGGCGGCCGTCGCGGTCGACCGTGACGCCGACGACGTCGAAGCGCAGTTCGCGGGAGCGCGGTCGGTCGGTCGCCTCCACGAGCCAGGCCGCCGCCATCGCGCGCACGCGCCGCTGCTTCGTCGGATGGACCGCCTGCAGTGATGACTCCAGCGCGCCGGCGCGACGCGTCTTGACCTCGACGAAGACGAGCGACGCGTCGTCGCACACGATCAGGTCCAGCTCGCCGAAGCGCGTGCGGTAGTTGCGCGCGACCACGCGGTAGCCCAGCCGCTCGAGATGCTCGCGGGCGAGCCGCTCGCCGACGCGGCCCAGGTGCTGGCGCAGATCGATGACCATGGCGGCGACGCTACGCCGCGCGATGTGCCGTTTCAGCGCGCAATCGCAACAACTTCGCGCAACGATCGTGCCGTCTTTCCGGCGCCGCAGAAACGGCGCATCTCCTGCGCAGACTTGCTGCGAAACGAGGGTGTTCCGTCACGCGATGGCGCGTACGGTCCAGCCGATGCTCGCCCATGTCACGACGTTCACCATCGACGGCCTCTCGTCGCGCCGGATCACCGTCGAGGTCGACCTGCGGCGAGGGCTGCCCGCGTTCACGATCGTCGGACGCGGGGACGCGGCCGTGCGCGAGTCGCGCGAGCGCGTGCAGACGGCGCTGGTCAACGCGGGCTTTGAGTTCCCGCAGCGACGGATCACGGTCAACCTCGCGCCCGCGCACCTGCGCAAGGTGGGGCCGGGCTTTGACCTGGCCACGGCGTGCGGGGTGCTCGTCGCCTCCGAGCAACTGCCCGCGGCCGCGCTCGAGCGCTGGGCCGTCTTCGGCGAGCTGTCGCTCGGCGGCGAGCTACGCCACTGCCGCGGTGTGCTGAGCGTCGCGGAAGGAGCCCGCGACGCGGGGATCGCGGGGCTGATCGTGCCGCGGGAGTGCGCGCGTGAGGCGGCGCTCGTCGACGGGCTGGAGGTGGCGGGGATCACCCGCTTGCAGGAGGCGGCGTCGATCCTGCGCGGTGCTCCGCCGCCCGGGCTTCCGCCGCCGGCCGCGCGGGTTCCGGCGCGCGCCGACGAGCCGGATCTGGCCGACGTTCGCGGCCATCCCGGAGCGATCCGGGCGCTCACGATCGCCGCCGCCGGAGCGCACAACATCCTGCTCTCCGGGCCGCCGGGCACCGGCAAGACCATGCTCGCGCGCCGGGCGACGTCGATCCTCCCGCCGCTGACACGCGAGGAGGCGATCACCGTCACGCGCATCCACAGCATCGCCGGTCGTCATATCGGCGACGAACTCGTGCGAGAGCGTCCCTTTCGCGCACCGCATCACACGATCTCGCCTGCCGGCCTCGTGGGCGGCGGCTCGCTGCCACAACCGGGGGAGGCGACGCTGGCCCACCACGGGGTCCTCTTCCTCGACGAGCTGTCGGAGTTCAGTCGGCCGGCGCTGGAATCGCTGCGCCAGCCGCTCGAGGACGGCGTGGTGTCGATCGTCCGCGGCCAGCACACCGTCACGTTCCCGACGCGCCTTCAGCTCGTCGCGTCGACGAACCCCTGCCCCTGTGGCATGGCCGGCACCGATCGGTGCCGCTGCTCGGAGGCCGATATCGCCCGTCACCGGCGCAAGCTGAGCGGACCGCTGCTGGACCGCATGGACATGCTCGTGCACATGCACCGTCCGGACGCCGCGGACCTCGAGGGCGCGCTGGGGACACCGTCGCACGAGGTGCGCGCCGCCGTGCTCGGAGCGCGCGAGCGTCAGGCGCACCGGCTCGCGAACACAGGGCTCACGACGAACGCCGAGCTCACGCCGCGGCTCGCGCGTGAGCTCCTGCGCGCCGACGGCGCGTCCCTCGCGTGGTTACGGCGCTCGTACGCAGAAGGAACGCTGAGCGCCCGCGGACACGGCCGGATCCTGCGCGTCGCGCGCACGATCGCCGACCTCGAGGGCTGCGTCGGCGTGCGCGAGTACCACGTCCGCGAGGCCATCGGCCTGCGCGAAGAGCAGGTCCTCGAGGGGGAGATGGCGGCGTGATCGCCTGCGACGACTGCCTGCGGCGCACCGCGCTCGTCGCGCAACTTGCCCCGCACGTCGAGCGTGCGCGGCGCGAACGCCGCAAGCTGCGCGAGCTGCTGGCACTGTCTGACGACGAGCTGATCGGTGCGCTGGGCGGCGACCGCAGGGGCGAGATCGCACAGGCGCACGAGCACTTCGACGTCGCGGGCGCGCGCGAGCGTGCCGCGGCGGCGGCCATCGACGTCGTCTGCCGCCATGACGAGCGCTATCCGCTGCGGCTGCTGGAGGCCGCCGACGCGCCGGCGATCCTGCACGTCGCCGGCGACACCGGACTCCTGGAGATGCTCGCCGCCCCGGATGCGCCGGCGGTGGCGATCGTCGGCGCGCGGCGGGCCGGCGCCGACGGCCTGCAGGTCGCGCACGCGCTCGGCCGCGGGCTGGCCGCGGCGGGGGTCTGCGTCATCAGCGGCATGGCGCTCGGCATCGACTCGGCCGCGCACGCCGGGGCGCTCGAGGTCGGTGGCCCGACGATCACGGTGCTCGCCAGCGGCGCCGACGTGGCCTACCCGGCGAGCAAGCGCAGCCTGCACCGTGCGCTCGTGCGCACGCAGGCGGCGGTCTCGGAGATGCCGCCGGGGTTCACGCCGTTTCGCTGGTGCTTTCCGGCGCGCAACCGCACGATCGCCGGATTGGCGTCGCTGACGATCGTCGTCGAGGCGACGCAGCGCTCGGGCTCGCTCATCACGGCCGAGCTGGCGCAGGATCTGGGGCGGGCGGTGGGCGCGGTGCCCGGCCCGGTGATGGCCGCGCGCTGCGCGGGATCCAATGCGCTGCTGCGCGACGGGGCGCTCGTGATCCGCCACGCCCAGGACGCGCTCGACGAAGCGCTCGGGATCGGCGTGGCGACGGCCCTCACCCGGCAGCGTCCCGACAAGCTCGAGCCCGAGCTGCGCGGGCTGCTGCGCAGCGTCGAGGAGGGCCGCGACACGGTGTCGGCTCTCGCCGCGACGCCGGCCGAGGCACAGCACGCGCTGGCGGGCCTCAGCGAGCTCGAGCTGCTGGGCTTTGTGCGGCGGGGGCCGGGCGGGCGCTATGTGCGGCTGCTGTAGACCCGGCGGCACCTATCCTCGGTCGGGTGTCCGACGCGTCCGCCCGCCGCGTTCCCGTCGTGCTCTCGATCGCCGGCTCGGATTCCGGGGGCGGTGCGGGGATCCAGGCGGACCTGAAGGCCTTTGCACGCGCCGGCGTGCACGGGACGACCGCGATCACCGCGATCACCGTGCAGAACACGGTGGCGGTCTCGGCGGTGGCCGCGATCGAGCCGGCGATCATCACCGGCCAGATCCGCGCGGTGGCCGAGGACCTCGGGATCGACGCCGTGAAGATCGGGATGCTCGGCGACGTCGCGACGATCCAGACCGTCGCGCGGGCGCTCGACGAGCTTGCGCCGCAGACCCCGATCGTCCACGACCCGGTGATGGTTGCCGAGTCGGGGTCGCGGCTGCTGGCGCTCGAGGCGGTCGATGCGCTGCGCCGGCTGATCGTCGCGCGCTCCACCGTCATCACTCCGAACCTCGCCGAGGCGCGGGTGCTCGCCGATGACGACGACCTCGACGGCATCGACCTCGTGCGCGCGCTCCATGCGCTCGGACCGCGTAACGTCGTGGTCACCGGCGGGCACCGCGACACCGGCACCGATCTGTTCTTCGACGGCACGACGCTCACCGAGCTACCGGGAGAGCGCCATCCCGACGGCGCCGCCCACGGCTCGGGGTGCACGCACTCCGCGACCCTCGCCGCGCGGCTGGCGCTCGGCGACGAGCCGCTGGTCGCGGCGCGCCACGCGCG
>DASZDB010000615.1:0-3284 GCA_035942495.1 Solirubrobacteraceae bacterium | reverse complement strand
CACGAGCAGACCACCGGCCCCGACCGCGCCGAGCTCGGCGCTGTTGCGCGCCGCGTTGTAGGCGGCGAACGCGCGGCCGTGGACGGCCGCGGGGACGCGTGCGGCCATGAGCGCGCGCACCAGCACGTTCTTGACGCCGTGGCCGACGCCGCCGACGAGATAGCCGGCGAACGCCACGGGCAGGATCGCCCATGTGGCCTGGGCGCCCATCCCGGCGCCCTGCACGCCGAGCGCGACGAGCGCCGCGGCGGCGACGATCCGCCGCGGCACGCGGCGGGCCAGCGCGGTGGCGCCGGCGACCATGCCCGCCATCCAGCCGCAGAGCAGGAGCGCGTATGCGGTGTCGCTCGCGCCGACGACGTCCTTGAGGTAGAAGATCTCGACCGTCAGCGACGCGGAGATGAACAGCAGCGCTCCGACGGCGGCGGCCAGCGTGATCCGCAGGACCCGATCGCGCCGCAGCACCCGAAAGCCCTCGAGCGCCTGGCGCCGCTCGCCCGACACCCGCTCGCACGGCGGGCGGCGGGCGCGCATCGTGCCCACGGCCACGGCGATGGTCAGGAACGTCGCGGCGTTGACGAGCAGGGCCGTCTGCGGGCCGAGCGCCGCCAACCCGGCGGCGAGCAGCGGCCCCGCCGCGAAGCCCGCGTAGCGCGCCGACTCGACGACGCCGGTCGCCTCGGTCACACGCCCGGCGGCGGCGACGGCCGGGATCAGCGTGAACTCGGCCGGCTGGGCGAACGCGTTGCCGATCGTCAGCAGCGCCGACAGCGCGAGGATCGCGGCCAGCTCACCACCGCTGAAGGCCAGGGCCGCGGCGACCGCCGCCTGCGCCAGCGACGTGACCACGAGCACGCGCACGCTCTCGCAGCGGTCGGCGACGAGCCCGGCCAGCGGCGCCAGGAGGACCATCGGCAGCAGCGTCGTGGCAAACAGCGCCGAGACCGCCAGGCCGCTGCCGGTCAGCGCGTGGACCTGCAGCGCCAGCACGATGAGGGCGAGCAGGTCGCCCGCCGCCGAGAGGAAGACGGCGCCCGCCAGGCAGCGCAGGTCGCGAGACATGGCGGGCGCCGGGACCATCCGTCAGCGTGCCGGGCGGATGTTCTGGTTCAGGCGGAAGCGGTTCTCCGGGTCGTACGCCGCCTTGATGCGCGCCAGCCGGGCGTGGTTGGCGCCGTAGCTGGCGCGTACCGCGGCGTCTCCCTCCTCGAGCAGGCCAGGGAAGTTGAAGTACGTCTGGCCGTTGGAGTGCGGCACCGCGGCGTCGATGAACGCGCGGGTGTAGCCGATGTTCGCCGCGTCGCCGACGGGGTCGTGCCAGGTCGAGTCGACGCTCAGCATCCACTCCGAGCTGCGGTCGCCGAACGCCGTCTCGGCGGCGTCGACGCGTCCGATCGCCCCGCCGCAGTGACGGACGATGACGAGCGTCTCAGCGGACGGGCGCCGGTCAGACCACTCGGCCGTCATCGCGATCGCGGCGTCGGAGAACCCGTCGAGGTACAGCGCCTTCCAGTAGCGGCGCGCGCCCGCCGGGAAGTACGGGTCCAGCGACGCCTGGAAGTCGAGGTACGCGACGGGGCCGCTCATGTCCAGCAGCGGGGTGGCGAGCTGGCGCAGGGCGCGCGTGGCGCGCTCGCCGTCCGCCGGATCGCCGGCCCACATGCCGGCGACGCCGACGTACGGCGCGCCGCGCAGCGCCTCGGGGAGCTCGTCGACGACCGGCAGCGACCAGACCAAGCCCGCCGTGGAGAGCTCGTCGGGAGCGTCGGCGACGGCGTCGCGCCACCCGGCCAGCACGCGCACGGCGTCCTCGATCGGGTAGGCGACGTTCAGGGCGAACACCTCGGGGCCGAGCTCGTGGACGCGCAGCTCGAAGGACGTCACCACGCCGAAGTTGCCGCCGCCGCCGCGCAGCGCCCAGTGCAGGTCGGCGTGCTCGGCGGCGCTCGCCCGCACCCGCCGACCGTCGGCGAGGACGACCTCGGCCGACACGAGGTTGTCGACGGTCATCCCGTCGCGCCGGCGCTGATGCGACACGCCGCCGCTCAGCGCCAGGCCGGCGACGCCGGTGTCGGACACCACGCCGCCGGGCGCGGCGAGCCCGTACGGCGCGGTCACGCGGTCGACGTCGGCCCATGTCGCGCCGCCCTGGACGTGCACCGTCCGGCTCGCGGCGTCGAGGCTGACGCCGCGCATCGTCGACAGGTCGATCACGACCCCCTCGTCGACGACCGCGGTGCCCGCCACGTTGTGCCCCCCGCCGCGGACGGCGAACGGCAGATCGCGCTCGGCGGCGAAGCGCAGCGCGGTGGCGACGTCGTCGGCGTCCGCGCAGCGCGCGATGACCGCCGGGCGCTTGTCGATCATGCCGTTCCACACCCGGCGCGCGGCGTCGTAGTCGGCATGATCAGGCGTGATGACCGCACCGGTGAGGCGCTCGGCGAGCGCGGCGGCCAGGTGGGTGCGTGCGGATGGATGAACGGCCATTGCGGTGCTCCTTCGATGGGGACGCGCCCAGCCTGCGTCAAGCCCGCCCGCCGTCCGTCCCGGACAGCGTCCGGGATCCGTCCCGCGCCCGTCCGCGGCCGGATAGGCTCGGCTGCCGTGCTCGAACTGCGTCTCCTCGGTGGTCTGTCTGCCGCGGTGGACGGCCGGCCGATCGAGCTGCCGGCCGACGCGCGGGCGCGCGAGCTGCTGGCCCGCATGGCGCTGTGGCCCGGGCCGCACCCGCGCTCTGCCCTCGCCGGCAGGCTGCGACCCGACGTCCCTGAGGCGAGCGCCCGCAAGACGCTGCGCAACGCCCTCTACGAGCTGCGCCGGGCGCTCGGACCGGCAGGCGCCGACGCGCTGGCGATCAGCGGTCAGCGCGTCGGGCTCGGCCCCGACCGGGTCCGCGTCGACCTGTGGGAGTTTCGCCGCTGCCTCGCCGACGGGCGCTTGGAGGCCGCCGCCGAGGCGGGGCAGGGCGAGCTCCTCGACGGCTTCGACGGCGACTGGGCGCTGCGTGCGCGCGCCGAGCACGCCGCCGAGCTCGCCGGCGTGGAGCAGCACCGAGGATCCGCCCAGAGAGGTCCCGATCGTGACGACGGGGAGCCCCGGCTCCGCCTCTCGCGCTGCGGTGACGGCGGCGTCGACGTCGAGCGGCTCGGAGATGCAGAACGAGCACTGGCCACCAGAGGCGCCGTGGCCCCGCAGGTCGAGCACCACCACGGGTGCGGCGGCCGCCAGGAGGTGGGCGAAGGCGAAGATCCCGGGGGTCCGCGAGGAGTTGGCCAGACCATGGA
>DASZDB010000614.1:0-1808 GCA_035942495.1 Solirubrobacteraceae bacterium | reverse complement strand
CGATGAGGGTGTGGGTCGGTTCGGTGCCGGCCGTTCGGCTGGGGTCAGCGTCCGTGGGGTGGGTCGATCAACCCTCGGCTCGCGAGGCTCATTCGACACATCCCAGTGCCGTGCGCGGCATCCGGGCGCGTCCGGTGCGATATACGCACTCTGCGCGCCCCGACCGCGCCCCCGTCAAGCCGTCTGGCGCCCATGCCGCGCGCTGCGCTGCATCCGCCAGCCCCTCCGCGAGGCTCGATCGACACACCCCCTACTCCCACACGAGCTCGAGCTCGTCGCCGAAGTACTCGGCCAGCCGCTGCGCCTCGCGCTCGGCGCCCGCCCGCACGAAATCGTCGACCGCCGCGAACGGCTGGAGCGTCACTCCGAGGAAGCCGCCCCTGCGCTCGTGGCTCCACACGCCCACGATGCGGCCGTCGACGAGCAGCACCGGCGACAGCCAGCCCTGGCGGCGGTAGACGCGGTCCTTGTGCACGGCGGCGAGCACCGGGGTCTCCTCCCGCGGCGCCGCGACGACGTACTGGTCGAACGCCGGCAGCAGCGAGACGACGCCGCCCGGGGCGCACGCGGCGGCCTGCGCGATGTCGTCGCGCAGCATCCAGCCGGCCCACCCGTCGACGCTGACCGCCACGACCTCGTCGCCGAGCGCCACGATGAGCTTGCCCGCCTGCGCCGCCGACGGCATGCCGAACCAGCGCGCGAACGTCTCGCGTGACGCCGGGCCGTACGCCGCGAGATGGCGGCGGATCACGGCCGCCATCGCCTCGCGCGCCGCCGCCGGCCGCCAATCCGCGGCCAGCCAGCGGTCCGGGCGCGTGAAGCGCACCTTCTGCCCCGCCGGCCTCGCGAACACGACATCGCCGCGGAACGCGGCCAGCTTGGGCATCGTCCCGAAGCTTCCGCGCACCGCCTCGCCAAGGCGCGCGTCGCCGAGGCGCTCGCCCACCGCATCGCCCAGCTCGTCGCGCGTGAGCGGCTCGCCTTCGAGCACGTCGCGGATCGCGTCGAGCACCGCCACCGCCTCGGCGCTGCTCATGCCGAAGGCCTTGCGCCAGCTCGCCATCTCGTAGCGCGGCCTGATCATGCCCTGCGCGCCGACCCACATCGCGAGCTCGTCGCTCGGGAGGAGGTGCAGCGTGCCGCGCATCGCCCACGTCCGCACAAGCGTGCGGTCACCCCACAGGGCATCCGCGACGGCACGATCGGACAGCCCGTCGACGCGCGCCCACAGCGTCAGCTCAGCCGATGTCTGCACCTGTGCGTGGAGGCCGCAGATCCGGCGGGCCACCTCCAGCCAATCCTCGGCGGCGGTCCGCTCGGAGAGGCCTTGGCGCGCCACGCGCCAGGCGAGCACGGCCTCCCAGCTGAGCTCGTCGGTCATCCCGCGCAACCTGAGACATGTGCGCGCGTGCAAGCGGGAAGTCCGAGAACGCACCATCCGCACGACGTGACGACGCGCCGATCTCGATACTTCCCCATATGACTTCCGATTCCGATCAGCTCTGCGTCGACTCCATCCGCGCCCTGGCGATGGACGCGATCCAGAAGGCGAACTCCGGGCATCCGGGTCTCCCGATGGCCATGGCGCCGGCCGCCGTCGTCCTGTACCGGCACATCATGCGCCATGACCCGGCGGATCCGACATGGCCGGACCGCGACCGCTTTCTGCTCAGCGCAGGGCACGGGTCGATGCTGCTCTACGCGATCTTGCACCTCACGGGCTACGACCTCTCGATGGACGAGATCAAGCAGTTTCGCCAGTGGGGCTCGCTGACGCCGGGTCATCCCGAGCGCGACCGCGTGCACGT
>DASZDB010000613.1:0-1832 GCA_035942495.1 Solirubrobacteraceae bacterium | reverse complement strand
CGACGGCGACGACACCTTGAACGGCGGCTTCGATCCAGACCGGCTGTTCGGCGGTGCGGGCGACGACGAGATCGTCGCGGTGGACGGCTCGCGTGACGAGGTGACGTGCGGCGCGGGCTTTGACCGGGTGACGCTCGACCGGCTGGACAAGCTGATGGATGCGCGGGCGTGTGAGGTGGTGGAGTAGGCGGCGGTGCGCTTGGGCTGTGCGCTGTCGCGTGCGGTCGGTGTTGGGCCGGCGCTCGTCAGAACTGCTGCTTTGAGGGTGGCAGTTCGTTGGGTCGTCGGCGTTCGTTCCGGGACCCGCGCCCCGAGTCTGCTGAGTTGACCCCTATATGCGGGGTCAAGTCGACACGCTGCCCGTAGGCTGGCGCCATGCGCGTGCGCCGTGCCACCGCCGCTGACGCCGAGGCGTTCGTCCGCGTGTTGGCGACGGTCGCCGAGGAGGGGCGCTGGATCGGTACCGAGCCGGGCTTCGACGTCGTGGAACGTACGGCGCGGGTGCGGGCGTCGATCGAGGCGGGCGAGGAGCGGTGGCTGCTCGAGGACGACGACGGCGAGGTCATCGGCAACCTCGGCCTGCACCCGACGCACGCCCGTGGTGTGTACACGCTGGGCATGTCGATCGTCGCGCCGGCGCGCGGGCGCGGGGGCGGCCGGATGCTGATGGACGCGGTCCTGCGCCATCTCGCCACGATCGACGCGCACAAGGTCGAGCTCGAGGTCTGGCCCGACAACGGGCGCGCGATCTCGCTGTACGCGAGCTGCGGCTTCGAGGTCGAGGGGCTGCGACGCAGCCACTACCGCCGCCGCGACGGCTCGCTGCGCTCGTCGCTGATCATGGCGCGGCTGCTGCCGCGTGCCGAGGCGGAGGCTCAGTCGCGGCCCGGCGCGGGCACGTAGCGCCCGTCGAACGCCAGCCCGACCTCGGGCTCGCGGCGCGTGATCCCGAACTGCTTCTCCCACCGCGCCCAGGCCTCCAGCCGCCCGCGGTCCAACTCGCCGAAGCCCCGCGCTCCGGCCGTGAACGACGGTGAGAGGGCATCGAGCTGGCGTCCCACCTGTTCGCGATCGAGGCCGTCGACGGCCTGGACGAGCGCGCTCACGGCGTTCTCGGGGTCGCTGAGCACCTCCTCGTAGCCGCGGGCCAGCGCCGCGACCGTCGCGCGCACGAGCGACGCGCGATCTTGGCGCGTCGCGCGCGTCACCGCCAGGACGAGCTCGGGGTACGCGGGAGCGCCGAAGTCGTCGACGCGAAACTCGCGGATCTGCGGCCGGCGGGCGCGCAGCGCTACGCCCTCGACGTTCCAGAAGCCCGTCGCCGCCGCGACTCGCCCGGTCAGCACGCTGCGCACCGCGTTGAAGCCGATCGTCGTGCTGCGGACCTTCGCCGGGTCGCCGCCCGCGCCGATGACGATCGACCGCAGGACGGCGTCGTCGCTCGGCAGGCCGGTGACGCCGACGCGGCGGCGCTCGAGCTCGCGCGGCGAGCGGATCGACGGCGAGGCGAGGATCGCGGCCAGCGGCGTCTGGACGAGCGCCATGACGCCGACGATGTCGCTGCCGCGTTCGCGGGCGAGCGCGAGGTCGTGGATGTCGAGCACCGCGAGGTCGACGGTCTCCGACGCCAGCAGCTTCACCGCGTCGGTCGAGTCGGTGGGGACGCGCACGCGCAGCGTCACGCCCAGCGCGGTGTCGTAGCCGCGGGCGACGGCGGTGTAGATCCCCGTGTGCACGGCGTTGGGCTGGAAGTCCAGCAGCAGCGTCGCGTCGACGTTCGGCGCGCGGCCGCTGTCGTCGGCGCCGCAGCCGGCCAGCGCCACGACGGCGAC
>DASZDB010000612.1:0-2555 GCA_035942495.1 Solirubrobacteraceae bacterium | reverse complement strand
GCGCAGGGCCACGGCGCCCGTGCCGTACGAGGCGCAGCGCCCGTGCACCTCGACGCCGGACGCCGAGGTGGCCGCGGTCGCGGGCGTTGCGGTCACGATGTCGCCGCCCTCATCCGGATCGACCCGGCGAGCGCGACGAGCGCGAACACCCCGCCGCCGAGGACGGCGATCGCCGGTCCCGGCGGCAGGTCGAGGTGGTAGGCCAGCAGCAGGCCGCAGACGCCCTCCGCGGCGGCGAGCGCGACCGCGGCGCCGAGCAGGCCGCGCAGCGAACCGCTCAGCAGACGCGCCGTCGCGGCCGGGACGACGAGCAGCGTCGAGACGAGCAGCGCCCCGACCGCGGGCAGGACCGCGACGACGGTCAGCGCCAGCAGCGCGAGCAGCAGCCGATCGCCGTGCGCCGCGTGCACGCCGAGGGCCGCTGCCCCACCGGGGTCGAAGCCGGTCGCCAGCCACGTGCGCCCGAGCGCCGCGGTCGCCAGCAGCGCGGCGAGCGCGGCAGCGGCGGCGAGGGCGATGTCGCCGTCGCCGAGGCCGAGCAGCGTGCCGAACAGCAGCCGGTCCACGCCGGCACCCGACTCGTACACGTCGCTGGCGAGGATCACGCCAAGCGCGAGCGCGGCGGTCAGCAGCAGCCCGGTCGCGGCGTCGGCGCTCGTCGCTCCGCGCCGCGTCATGCGCGACAGGAGGCCGGCGAACCCGAGCCCCGCCCCCAGCGCGGCGAGCGGCGCCGCGATTCCCCAGGGCGCCGCGACGACGAGTCCGGGGAAGGTCGCGGTGCCCGCCGCGTGGGCGAAGAAGGCCAGGCGCCGCAGCACGATCCAGCTGCCGAGCAGGCCGCCTGCCACCCCCAGCAGCAGCGTCGCGACCAGCGCGCGCTGCATGAACGGGATCGCGAGCGGGTCGGTCAGCCAGCGCACGACGGCGAGCTTATCGAAAACAGTTCTCAGTTATGGCGCTAAACGGGGTAGCGCCGCCGCGAAATCGCGCTAGGGTCGAGACAGCTGCGCCTTCGGCTCGCGCGACCTATCTCCCCTGTCTTGCGAGCGGCGCCAAATCCCTCGGGGGGGCGAGATCGGAGCCGGCTCGATGCCGGACAGCCCATCAGTAGTTGCAGCAGCATCCGACGGCAAGGCCAGCGGAACGCTCTCCGCTGCGATATCCAACGCCGTCGTCGGCCTCCTGCACGACTACACCGGCCGCGGGCCGACCCGCGCCCGGACCACGATCGGCGCCGACACGATCGTCGTCACGCTGCGCGACAGCCTGACCAAGGCGGAGCGAACCCTGGCGGGCCGCGGCCAGGCGACGGAGGTGCTGGCCATGCGTCGCGCCTTTCAGGACACGATGCGCGAGGACCTCGTCGCCGCGATCGAGGGCCTCACCGGCCGCACGGTCGAGGCCTTCCTGAGCGACAACCTGCACGATCCGGACGTGGCCGTCGAGATCTTCCTGATGAACCCGCGCGACGGCGACGGACGGCGCGAGCGCGCGATGGGCGACGGGCAGACGCTGCCGGACGCCTGAGCCGCGGGGCCGGGCCGCGCCCGGCGGGGCGCGAGCGGACTTGCATACTCTGCGAGCCGCATGCCCGCCACCCGCACCCAGCTCTCCCAGGCCTATCCGATCGACAGCCGCATCGACGAGGACGGGCGCCTGCAGCTCGGCGGCTGCGACGCGGTCGAGCTCGCGCGCGAGTTCGGTACGCCGGCCTACATCGTCTCCGAGGGCGACCTGCGCGCCCGCGCGCAGACGTTCGTCGAGGCGTTTCGCGCCCGCACGACGGACTTCGACGTGCTGTTCGCGTCCAAGGCGTTTCCCTGCACCGCGATCTACCGCGTGCTCGCCTCCGAGGGGATCGCGTGCGATGTCGCGTCCGGCGGCGAGCTGGCGCTGGCCCTGCGCGGCGGCTTCGAGCCCGCGCGGATCTACATGCACGGCAACGCGAAGTCGGTGGCCGAGCTGCGCTTCGCCCGCGAGTCGGGCGTCGGTCACATCGTCATCGACAACGCCGACGAGATCGAGCGCCTCGAGGCCATCGTCGGCGACGGCGCGCCGCAGCCGGTGCTGCTGCGCGTGACGCCCGACGTGCGAGGCCGCACGAACGACAAGATCTCCACCGGACAGGCCGACTCGAAGTTCGGCTTCTCGATGCCCGATGCGCCGGGCGCGATCGAGCGGGTGCAGGCCAGCGAGCAGCTCGACCTCGTCGGGCTGCACATGCACATCGGCTCGCAGATCCTCGAGCTCGAGCCGTTTCGCCTGGCGATCGAGGCGGTGGCCGAGCTCGGCGACTTCGGGACGTACAACCTCGGCGGGGGGCTCGGCGTCGCCTATACCGCGGAGCTCAAGCCGCCGCGGATCGCCGACTACGTCGCCGCGAAGGTCGAGGCCGTCCACCGTGTGCTGGGTCCGGGCAAGCGGATCCTCGACGAGCCCGGCCGCGCGCTCGTGGCGAACTCGACCGTCACGCTGTACACGGTGCAGAGCGTCAAGCGCAACGTCTCGACCTGGGTCGGGGTCGACGGCGGGATGTCCGACAACATGCGCCCGAT
>DASZDB010000611.1:0-3352 GCA_035942495.1 Solirubrobacteraceae bacterium | reverse complement strand
GCGCGCGGAGCGCCGACGAGCAGGACGGCGGCGGCGAGCAGCGCCGCGACGACGACGCCCGCGGTCTGCGCGGCGTCGCCCAGCGTTGTCACGGCAGCGATCATCGCGTGCGCAGCAGCGTCCACGTGCGGTCGAGCAGCTCGGCCAGCTCGGGGGTCTCGCGCACGCGCGCCGAGAGCTCGGGCAGGCCGGTGCGGATCACGAGGCCCCTGCCGAAGCGTGCGGCGACGATGACCTGCGCGTCGCCCTCCTGCGTGGCGGCCGCGGCGGCGACCGCACCCGCGCCGCCGCGCACGTCGATGGTCTGCTCGTACAGGCCGAAGCCGCCGAACTGACCGGTCGTGCCGGCGAACAGGTCGATCCGGTCGACGACGTTGACGACCGTGACCGGCGTCGGAGACCGGACGACGGCGCGCAGGCGCGCGCCGAACAGATCGCGGGCGGTCGGCAGCGTCGGCGCGATCGCGCGGCCGCCGGGCGTGAACGTGACGCTGCGCCGCAGCGAGCTCGTCCCGACCGACAGCAGGCGACCGCCGCCGCGCACGAAGCTGCGCAGCGCGCGTGCCGCGGAGGCGTCGAGCCAGCGCGTGTCGCCCGCGAGGATCACGCCGCGGTAGCCGGCGACGCTCGCTGCCTCGCCGCGGGCCAGCGCCGCGTCGGTCGTGAGGTCGTAGCGGCGGCCCGTGCGGTCGAGCTGGGCGAGCAGCAGCGCCTCGTGGCGGCGGATCTGCGGCGGGATCCCCGCGCCGACGTACGGGCGTCCGAGCTTCACCGGCAGCCCGGCCGACAGCGTGTCCGGCCGGCCGTCGCCGTCGTCGTCGGCAGGGTTGAGGCCCTGCCAGGTCGTCGCGGGCAGGACGACGAGCACGTCGCGCGGGCGCCGCGCCTGGACGACGACGGGGGCCGCGGTGCGGCGCGTGCGCGTGCGGACCTCGAAGAGATACAGGCCCGACTTGCCGCCCGGCGCCTGGAAGCGCACGACGCGCGACCGGGTGCCGCTGCCGCTGGCGCGGATCCCGGGGCTGCCGACGCGGCGCAGCTGCCACGTGAAGCGCTCGCCCACCGAATCGACGGCGACGGCCGCGGTCTCGCGCGCCTTCACCGGGCTCGTCGGCGCCTGCGCGCGCAGGTAGCGGATCGTGATGCCGCCGCGGCCGGGCAGCGGGCGGCCGTACTCGAAGCGCGGCGGCACCGGGACCGACGAGCCGATGTTGCCCGCCTCGTCGCGGCCGCGCACGACGACGGCGTACGTCCCCGCGGCGACGCGGCGCCCCCGGGCCGTGCCGTCCCACGTCCAGCTCGTGGTGTCGTCGGCGAGCTTGACGGGCGCCTCGAACACCGGGCGGGCGGGACGCACGTCCGTGCGGAACACGAGGACCTCCTTGCGGCTGCGCGGCCGGTTCGGCGCCTGGAAGTTCACCACGGCGGGATCGCCGTCCGTGCGCGGCAACAGCTCGGGACCGGGCAGGCGGACGGGGGCGATCGACGTGACGACGATCTTCGGCGGCTTCGTGTCCTTGTCGACGTTGCGCGGGATGAGCAGCGCGCGTCCCTGGCGGCGCAGGTTCAAGCGGATGCGGTAGACACCGTCGGCAACCGGCCGCCCTCGGGCGCCCGTGCCGTCCCAGACCAGCCGCATCCGCTGCCCCGCGCGCAGCGGCCGATCCGCCAGCACGCGGATCTCGTCGCCCGCGCGGTTGACCACGGTCGCGGTGACGTCGTCGCTGCGCTTGAGAAAGAAGCTCATGTACATGCGGTCCTTGCGCCCGTCCTGGTTGGGCGAGAAGACCTCCGTGACACGCACGTCCTGGACATTCGGCGGCGTGGTCTTGAGCTCCTGGGCGGCGAAGAACGCGGCGAACGTCGCGATGACGAGCAGCGCGAACGCGATCCTCGCCGTCGCCGTCACGACCGCGGGCTCGGCGCCGGGAGCGGCACCGTCAGGCGAAACATCGCGCAGTTGCCGACCGCGCCACCCGGCTCGCGATCGAGCCCTTCGATCGCGCGGATCGTCCCTCCGTGGGTCACGACGACCGCCGGGAGGGGGCCGGCGGCGACATCCTCGAGGGCGGCGGCGATCCGCTGCGCCTGCTCGGCGACCGACTCTCCGTCGGGGAAGCGAAACGAGCGATCCGCGGCGCGCCAGCGCGCGTACTGCGCCCGCTCGACCGCGAGGATGTCGGCGATCAGGCGCCCGGTCCAGGCGCCGGCGTCGGCCTCCACGAGGCGCTCGTCGAGGATCGGCTCGAGGCCGATCGCCGCCCCGATGATGCGCGCGGTCTCGTGCGCGCGCATCAGCGGACTCGAGTACAGCGCGCGCGCGTCCTCGTCGCGCAACGCCCGCGCGAGGATGCGAGACTGCTCGCGGCCGCGGTCGTTCAGCCGCGTGTCGCGGCGGCCCTGGAAGCAGGCGGCCGCGTTCTCGTCGGTCTCCCCGTGGCGCACGAGCAGAACCTCATTGCGGCCCGCCATCCGGATGGCGCCGGGCTACTGGGCCCGTCCGCAAGGTCTGGCCGCGCCCACTACCCGGTCTGATCCAGGCCGACGGTCACGACGACGTCGGCGTCGGCAGAGGCCGACGCGTTGGCGTCCGCCGGCTGCACCGAGGCGCTCGAGACACCGACGATCTTGGCGACCGCACGGGCCGCAGGCTCATGACCGGTGCGGTAGGCGACGATCGTCGCCGGGATCTGCTGGTCGGCGTTGGTGCCGATGCTGGCGATCGTGAACCGCTCCTTCTCGATCTTGTCGCCGACGTTGCGCGCCAGGCCGGTCTGCGTCGTCCCGTTGAGGACGGCGACCTTCGTCGCCCGGCGCTCGGTGGCGGTGAGGGCCGAAGCGCCGGCGCCCGGCGTGCCCGAGCCGCCCGCCGACCCCGCCGCTCCAGTGCCGGCCTGCGGCTCCTGCGCGGGCGTGTTGCCGAAGTCGTTCGGCGGCTGGGTGTCGTCGCCGCCGGTCAGGACGAGCAGCAGCACGACCGCCACGAGGACCGTGGCGACGGCGCCACCGACGTACATCGCGATGCGGCCCGTCGAGAGCCCACCGTCGTCGTCTGCGTCGGACAGCAGGGGCTCGGGGCGAGCCGCGGCCGACTCGCGTGTGTCCTGGCCGGTCGAGCCGTTGCCGTAGGAGGACAGCGACGCGCTGCGCTGTGCGGCCGCGGCGGCGGCGGTCGCGGCCACCGTCGGGCCGGTCGACGGCGCCGCGGCGTTGTCGGGAGCACCGACGCCCGGCGTTTGCGGCGACGTCGGGATCTGCGTCGGCGCCACGGCCCCCGGCGCAGGGGCCGGTCCGCTGGACGCCGGCGGTGCGGCGGTCGCGCCGGACGCAGACGCGGCGGCTGCCGCGGCGC
>DASZDB010000610.1:0-2956 GCA_035942495.1 Solirubrobacteraceae bacterium | reverse complement strand
CAGCGAGATGGAGGAGATCCTGAAGGGCACCGGTGAGGACACCGGGACGGCGATCTCCACGAGCGAGGACTCCCACGGCTACCGCTGGATCGAGCTGCGCGACGACGACATCGAGGATCTCGTCGTGGGCATCAACGCCGTCAGCGACGCGCTCATGGTCGGCGGCTACGGCGACCGCGTGATGGCCGCGGTGTTCGCCTTCAAGGACTCCAAGGGCCGACGCGTGTACTTCATCTACAACTACAAGCGCGGCTTCTGGTACCCGTTCGTGCCGGCCTCCGGCACCCAGGCGCGCGACGGCGAGCGCGAGCTGCAGGTCAAGGCGATGATCGGCAGCGAGCTGCCGATGGAGCCCGAGCTCGAGCGCTGGTTCCCGCTCTGGGGGATCCCGATCTAGCGTCTTAGTCAGTCGTGGTCGTGGCCGTGCGGTGCGTGCCCGCCGGCCCCGCTGCCGCGCGTACGCTCGCGAAAGCCGCGCACCTTGGCCCGGTTGCCGCACAGTCGCATGTCGCACCAGACGGCCGAGCGGTTGCGCGACGCGTCGTAGAACGCCCATTGGCACGTGTCGGCCGGGCAGACCTTCAGGCGCTGCCACGTGCCCTCCTCGATCGCCCGCGCGATGATCGCCAGCAGGCGCCCGAGTGCTCCGTCGACGCCGCCCGCCTCGGGCTCGAGCCTCGTCTCGTCGGCGCCGCTGAAGCGCAGCGTCAGCCGCGCGCGGCGGGCGGCCACGTCGAGCGTCGCCGTTGCGTCGGCGGGCAGCGGCTGGTCGTGGTGGGCGAGCAGGTGTGCGCGCAGCGCCTCGCGCAGCTCGGTGGCACGCCGCACGTCAGCCGCGCTGGCCCGCAGGTCCTCCGCGCCCTCGTCGGCGAGCCCTTGCTCGGCGAGCCAGTTCGCGAGCTCGGCCGGCCCCGTCAGCCACTCGATGCCGTCCTCGATGTCCAGTGTGTTGACGAACGCGCGGACGGTCTCGAGCGATCCGGGGGCAGGGTTGATCATGACACCAGTGTATAGGGTTGACAGGTTAGCTAACCTGTCATATCCTTTGACCAGTTACACACCCGCACCGTTCCCCAGTGTCCTGTCAGGGGGCCCGTCATGTTCCATTCCTCCACCTTCGCCGCGTTCGCCGGCCGCTCCGGCCGCCGGGTCGCGACGCCCGACCACGGCGGCGCCGGCGCCGACGCCGCGTTGCTCATCCGTCCCGCCTCCCCGGCCGACGAGCCGGAGATCGCCCGCCTCAGTGCGCTCGACGAGCACGTGCTGCCGCGCGGCGAGCGCCTGATCGGCGAGCTCGGCGGGCGCGTCGTCGCCGCGCTCGACGTCCGCAGCGGCGACGTCGTCGCCGACCCGTTCGTGCCCACGCGGGGCATCGTCGAGCTGCTCGGGCTGCGCGCCGCGCAGGTGCAGCGATGATCGTCGCGCTCGAGGAGATCCCGCGCGCGTCGGAGCCGTGCGACCCGTCGCTGGACTGGCGCCCCGTGCGCGACCACCTCGGCATCCGGTCCTTCGGCGTCAACGCGTTCCTTGGCGCGCAGCCGGGCGATCGCGTCGTCGAGCGCCACACCGAGGAAGGCGGTCACGAGGAGCTCTACGTCGTCGTCCGCGGAGCGGCGCGCTTCGTGCTCGACGGCGTCGAGCACGAGGTGCCTGCGGGCAGCGTCGTCCACGTCGCGTCGGGAACGCTGCGCGAGGCGTTCGCGACGCAGCCCGACACCGCCGTCCTCGCCGTCGGTGCCGCGCCGGACAAGCCGTTCGAGATCTCCGAGTGGGAGACGCGCCAGCTCAAAGCCAGCGGGCGGTAGGGGAAGGGGCCGATGCGGCCCTTCGGGTGATTTCCTCTCGGCCCCTCCCCCTCCCGCAGCAACCGGTGGTAAGGGGAAGGGGCCGATGCGGCCGTTCGGGTGAGTTCCTCTCGGCCCCTCCCGCTCCCGCAGCAACCGGTGGGTGTGTCGAATCGGTCGCGCCTACCGCGACTCATCCGACACACGCGGTCGACGAGCGTGCACAACTGACGGATCGATCAGCCCCCGCGATCGGTCCGTCGACAGTGCACGACATGGATGCACAACTGCCGGCGCGGCGAGCGCCGCCAATCCATTCGTCACTCGACCACCCGTCACCACGCCGCACGACGCCCACCGCCCCCCGGGCACCAACGTCTCCGCCGCCGCCCGTCACACCCTCAGCGATGCAGTTCGACGAAGCGAGCACCACCCCGGCGCCACGCGAAGCGCACCCGGCCGACGGCCGACTGTCAGCGCAGCCGCCGACCGTCTTCAGTCCGGGATCAGGCCTTCGCCGGTGAACTCGGCCGCGGCCTCCTCGAAGGAGGTGTCGGACGGTGGGACGATGATGTCGGAGGTCTCGATCTCGTCGTCGCCGAGGTGCTCGCCCTCGCTGCGGATGACGTCGAGCATCTCCTCGAACGACTCGTGAAAGGCGTCCTCGTCATCGCCGTCCACGGCCTTGACGATGGTGTTGTCGAGCTCGTTGACGCGCTCGAGGACGTCCTCGGAGAGGCGGTACTGGCCCTCGCCCATGATGCGCACGATCATGGCTTGGTGCCCTCGCCGGACTCGAGCTCGGCCGGCGGCGGGCTGCTGCCCTGGCCCAGCTCGGCCTTCATCTTCGCCAGCTCGTCGTCGACCATCCCGCCCGTGCCGAGCGCCGCCAGCTCGCGGTCGATGTCGTCCTGGCCCGAGCCGAGCTGCGTGAGGTCTTCGAACGTCCCCGCCGCCTCGAGCTCCTCGACCGCCGACGCGCGCGCCTTCATGTCCTCGGTCTTGTCGACCGCGCGCTGCATCGCCAGCCCGACGTCGGCCATCTCCTCGCCCACGCCGGTCGCCGCCTCCGAGATGCGCACCTGCGCCTCCGCGGCGGAGTACTGGGCCTTGATGACCTCCTTCTTGGTCCGGAACGCCTCGATCTTCGTGCGCAGGCGCTTCTCGGATTC
>DASZDB010000609.1:0-1574 GCA_035942495.1 Solirubrobacteraceae bacterium | reverse complement strand
GCTCGGGCACGTCGCGGGCAAGATGCGCCGCTTTCGGATTCGCATCCTCCCGGGTGACCGGGTGCGCGTCGAGTTGTCGCCGTACGACCTCGACCGCGCACGCATCGTCTACCGCCACCGCTGAGGGCGCGTGCGGGGATTCGAGACGCGTCTGGAGCCGTGTCGCGGCGCCAGACGGTCCTGGCTCCAAACCCGCCCCGCGTCCCCGCTCGAGCCCTGACGCAGGAGTTCGACCTCATCGCCGCCCTGCGGGAGCGCTTCGCGCCGCCGCCGGAGCGCGTGCTCGTCGGCAGCGGCGACGACGCCGCGGTGGTGCGCGCACGGGCGCTGTCGGTGACCTCGGCCGACGCGATGGTCGACGGCGTGCACTTCCGTCTCGGCGAGACGGCGAGCGCGGCCGACGCCGGTCACCGCGCGCTCGCCGGCGCGCTGTCGGACCTCGCGGCGATGGGCGCCGACCCCGGCGAGGCGTACGTCGTCCTCGGCCTGCCGGCCGGCTTCGCGGCGGCCGACGCGATGGCGCTCGCCGACGCGATGGCCGCTCTCGCCGAACGCAGCGGCGTCGCGCTGGCCGGCGGCGACGTGACGGCGGCGCCGGTGCTGACGCTGGCGATCACGGTCGTCGGCTGGGCCGACGACCTCGGGGATCTGGTGCAGCGTGCGGGCGCGCAACCGGGTGATCTCGTCGGCGTGACCGGCACGCTCGGCGCGTCGGGCGCTGGGCTGGAGATCCTCGAGGGTCGCGCGACGGGCGACGCCGCGCTGTGTGAGCGCCACCGGCGTCCCGAGCCCCGGCTGGCCGAGGGGCGCGCGCTCGCGCGAGCCGGCGCGCACGCGATGATCGATCTCTCCGACGGGCTGGCCTCCGACGCCGGGCATCTGGCCCGCGCCTCCGCGGTCACGCTCGAGATCGACGTGGACAGGCTGCCGCTGGCCGACGGCGTCGCCGATGTCGCGCGCCAGCTCGGCCGGCCCGCGTGGGAGCTCGGCGTCGCCGCGGGCGAGGACTACGAGCTGCTGGTGTGCGTCTCGCCGGGCGACCGCGTGGCCGCCGAGTCGGCGGCCGCGATCACCTGGATCGGTGCCGTGAGCGACGGTGCTGCGGAGGTCAGGCTGCTGTCGGCCGGCGTCGCGCTGGCGGCGCGCGGGTTCCAGCACCGCCTCTGACTGACGGCATGGCGCATCATCGCCGCCGCGACGAGCCCGGGGTCCACAACGTAGTCCGCGCGCTGTACGCGCAGCTTGAGTTCTTGCAATCGCATCCCAGCGGCCATATCGAGCGCTTCGGCGTCGTGCTTGAGACGAGCGTCCATCGACTCCGCAACTGTTGCTTGTCGCGCGCGACCGCTCATCAGATCCGCGCCGCGCCGCGCGCCTGCGCAGCCACGAGGCGGGCGAACACGATGTAGCGCTTGGCGGCGCTGTAGAGCGGATGACAGGCCGACAGCACGAGGCGGTCGTAGCTCACGCGGCGGATGACCTCGAGCGCCGTCGGCTTGACGATCTGCGTCTTCTCGACCTCGTAGGTGAACGTGCCATAGCGCATCTCGACGACGACCTCGTCGCCGCGCCTG
>DASZDB010000608.1:0-2196 GCA_035942495.1 Solirubrobacteraceae bacterium | reverse complement strand
CGAGCCGGACTTGCTGACGACGTTGTGCTCGACGCCGAGGTCCAGCAGGCAGCCCGACGTCGAGATGCCCTTGCCGAACTCGATGTCGAACTCCGCCTGGCGAAACGGCGCCGCGACCTTGTTCTTGACGACCTTCACGCGGACGCGGTTGCCGACGGCCTCCGTGCCCTCCTTCAGCGTCTCGATGCGGCGGATGTCCAGCCGCTGGGAGGCGTAGAACTTCAGCGCGCGACCGCCCGGCTGCGTCTCGGGCGAGCCGAACATCACGCCGACCTTCTCGCGGATCTGGTTCGTGAACAGACACAGCGTCTGCGTGCGGTTCAGGTTGCCCGCGAGCTTGCGCATCGCCTGGCTCATCATCCGCGCCTGCAGGCCGACGGTCTGGTCGCCCATCTGGCCCTCGAGCTCGACGCGCGGCGTCAGCGCGGCGACGGAGTCCAGCGCCACGACGTCGACGGCGCCCGAGCGCACGAGCATGTCGCAGATCTCCAGCGCCTGCTCGCCGTAGTCGGGCTGGGAGACGAGCAGCTCGTCGATGTCGACGCCGATCTCGCGGGCGTAGAGCGGGTCCATCGCGTGCTCGGCGTCGATGAACGCGCAGATGCCGCCGAGCTTCTGGGCCTCGGCGAGGATGTGGTAGACGAGCGTCGTCTTGCCCGAGGACTCCGGGCCGAAGACCTCGACGATCCGCCCGCGCGGCATCCCGCCGATCCCGAGCGCGAGGTCCAGCGACAGCGCGCCGGTCGGGATCGCGGCGCACTTCACCTGTGCGCCCTCGTCGCCCATGCGCATGATCGAGCCCTTGCCGAACTCGCGCTCGATCTGCGTGAGCGCGCCCGCAAGGGCGTCGTTGCGGGCCTTGGCGGCCTTCTGCGTGTCGTTGAGAGCCATGGGTACGAAAGCCTTTCTGCGCCTGGAAGAACAGCGCACGGTACGGGCCGGATCGGACGGAATCGCAGCCTAGGCCGGACGCCTGTGACGGCTCAACACCGCTTCGTCACAACTCTGCACAGACTCCGGCGCGCCCGGCCGGAGGCCCGCGTCACGTGCCCGCGCCGGCTGCGTCGTGCTTCATCCCCGTCGGCGGGCGGCGTCGATCGCGAGCGCGATCAGCGCCAGCGCGATGGCGCCCCCAGACGACGGCTGAGCCCGAGAGCAGGTGCGGGGCATGCGCGTGATCCTCCCTCACCGCGGAGCCGCCGCCTTGTCGCGAACCGACGCACGCAGCGCGGCCGCGGTGGGTACGCAACCGGCCGTGGCGACCACCGCAGCCCGCTCCAGCGGCGACCCGGCGCCGGCACCACGCCCCGACCCGGGCACGTCGCAGAAGACCGCGCCCCTGCTTCTCGGGCTGGGTCTCGGCGGCTTCCTCGACGGGATCGTCCTGCATCAGGTCCTGCAGTGGCATCACATGCTCACGTCGACCGCCGACGGGCCGTTCACGACGATCGCCGGCCTCGAGCGCAACACGCTCGTCGACGGGTTCTTTCATCTCGCCACCTGGATGCTCGTGGTCGCGGCGATCACGATGATGTTCCGGTCCTGGCGCGCGGGCCGCCCGGCGCCGCCGCCGCGCGTGCACGTCGGCCTGATCCTCGTCGGCTGGGGAATGTTCAACCTCGTCGAGGGCACGATCGACCACCTGATCCTCGGCATCCACCACGTCCGCGACGACCTTGGCGGCCCGCTCGGCTGGGACCTGGCGTTCCTTGCGCTCGGGGCCGTACAGGTGGGCGGCGGACTGGCGCTCGCGCGCAGCGCCGGCAGCGACCCGCGCTGACGTTCGCGCCGTTGGGCGCAGCGCCGTCGCGGTCACCCCGCGGCGTCAGCGCAGTTCGACCCCGGAGAGCCGCTCGTAGTGCGCTCCCTGTGGTGTCGTGCGCGACCGATACAGCGTGAGCATCCGCGCCTGGAACCGCAGCGTGGGAGCCGGCGGATCGAGCGCCACGCGCGTGTCGATCCGCGTCCCGCGCGCGACGCGACCGACGGTGACGTGCGCGCGGAAGCGCCGCCGCTCGGGCGCGAAGCCGATCGCGGAGGTCAGGCCGGCGACGAGCTCTGCCTGCAGGGCCGTCAGCGTCTCGTCGGCTTCGAGCGCGACGGTCAGCACACCCGGGCGCCGCGGCGGCAGCCACAGCGCGCCCGCGGTGCACAGGCCCGGCAGCGGGCGCGCGAGCGCCGAGAGCAGCGCCCGGA
>DASZDB010000607.1:0-4183 GCA_035942495.1 Solirubrobacteraceae bacterium | reverse complement strand
CGCAGGTCGAAGCCGTCGATGTCGCGCAGCCCGGCGAAGCCGTTGACGAGCGACATCCAGACACCGCCGCAGGAGGCGACGTGGATGCCGTCGGAGACGTTGCCCGCCAGGTTGGCGAGGTCGACGGCGACGCTGAGCAGGAAGTAGTCGTAGGCGGCCTGCATGTCGCCGACCTCGGCCGCCATGACGCTCTGCACGCAGGAGGACAGCGACGAGTCGCCGGTCGTCAGCGGGTCGTAGTACTCGAACACCCGGCGCTTCTGTTCGGTCGAGAAGCGATCGCCGGCGAGGAACGTCGCGAGCACGACGTCGGTCTGCTTGATGACCTGGTGGCGGTAGATGTTCAGCGGGTGGTAGTGCAGCAGCAGCGGGTAGTGGTCCAGCGGCGTGTTCTCGAAGTCCCACGGCTTGCGGTTGAGGAAGTGCTCGTCCTGCAGCAGCACGCCGCCGTCACGGTCGTCGTGCGGGATGAACATCCGCTCGGCCGCGCGGCACCAGTACTCGGGCTCGTGCGGCTCGAGCCGCAGTCGCGCGACGAGCCGGTCGTAGGCGTCGGGGTCGGTGTCGCGCAGCATCTCGAGGCCCTCTGCGGCGGCGGCGAGGTTCTCGCGCGCCATGAGGTTCGTGTAGGCGTTGTTGTCGACGACGGCGGAATACTCGTCGGGGCCGGTCACGCCCTGGATGCAGAACTGGCCGTCGCGACGCTGGGAGAAGAAGCCCAGATCGGCCCACAGCCGCGCCGTCTCGACGAGGATCTCGACGCCCTCGCGGGCGATGAACTCCTCGTCGCCGGTGACGCGCACGAACTGGCGCACGGCGTACGAGATGGCGGCGTTGATGTGGTACTGCGCGGTGCCGGCGGCGTAGTAGGCCGAGGCCTCCTCGCCCGAGATCGTGCGCCAGGGAAACAGCGCGCCGCGGTGGCCGAGCTGGCGTGCGCGGCGCCGCGCGGCCTCGAGCATCTCGTAGCGGAAGTGCAGCAGCCGCCGCGCCACGTGCGGCTGGGTGTAGGTGAGGACCGGCAGGACGTAGATCTCCGTGTCCCAGAAGTACTGGCCCTCGTAGCCGCGCCCGGTGAGGCCCTTGGCCGCGATCCCGTGGCCTTCGACGCGCGCCGACGCCTGGCGGATCTGAAAGAGGTTGAAGCGCACGGCCTGCTGGATGTCCTCGGGACCGTCGATCTCGATGTCGGAGTGCTCCCAGAACGCGTCGAGGCGCTCGCGCTGCACCTCCGCGATGCGCTCGAAGCCGTCGTTGGCGGCGCGGTCCAGGGTGCGGTTCACGCGCCGCACGAGGTCGCCGGGCGGCGCCTTGTCGGCGTGGTGATAGCCGAGCAGCTTCGTCACCCGCGCCGGTACGCCGGGCTCGACGTCGAGGAAGAACACGACGCGGCCCTCTTCCTCGTGGACGCTGGACTCGACCGTGTGACGCAGCGCCGTGTCGATGCGGTGCTCCATGCCGCACGCCAGGCCCATCCCGCTCGAGCGCGTGCGCATCTCCAGCACGACGCGCGTGTCGTCGACGAACTGGTTGACGGGGGCCAGGGCGGACTCGTCCATGCGCACGCCGATGCGCGGGTCGTCGTGCCCCTTCGGCCGCGGCAGGTGCGTCACGAGCTCGGAGGCGATCGCGACCTCGGCCTGGCCCGACAGCAGCGTGACCTCGTAGGAGATCGCGGCCAGATGGCGCCAGTGCAGCGACACCAGGCGCTGGGAGCGCAGCTGCACGACGCCGCCGCGCGAGGTGCGAAAGCGCGCGGCCCGTTCGAGGATGCCCGTGCGCATGTCGAGCACCCGCTCGTAGGCGAGCAGCTTGGACTCGCCGAGCACGAGCGGCTCCTCGTCGACGTAGAGGCGCATGACCGAGCCGTCGGGCGCGCTGACGATCGTCTGGCCGGTCGTGGCGAAGCCGAACGCGGCCTCGCCGTAGGGGATCGGCCACGTCTCGTGAAAGCCGTTGAGAAAGAAACCGGGGTCGTTGGACGGCAGGCCCTCGTCGTGCGCACCGCGGATCCCCATGTAGCCGTTGGCGATCGCAAACAGCGTCTCGGCCTCGGCTGGGCTCTCCAGCGAGAAGCGCCGCGAGACGAGCCGCCACGGATCGATCGGCAGGGCCCGGCTCAGCGCGGGCGAGTGGCGCGCCTCGCGAATCCGGGCGAGCGCCGCCAGGCGTGAGGCGCGCAGGCTCATCGTGCGGGAGCGGCGATCGGCCCGGTGGCGGTGCGGTCGCCGCGCGTCGTCAGCTCAGCGGTGGCAACGGGGGCGGCAAGGGTGAGAGGTGCAGTCGGCTCGTCCATCTCAAATCGTTTTCGGCGGGCGGTTAGGCAGGTGACCCACGGCCGGTGAGACGGGCGGGGCGGCAGCACCATGTTACGCAGGGTCCGCCCCTTTTGTCATTGGAATCTCGATAGGTGCGTCGCGCGCCGGGCGCGGACGCCGGGCGCACGGGTGCGATCATCCTGCCGATGCCCGGCCCGCTCGAGGATCTGCGCCATGAGCTGACCGGGCGTCTGCGCAACGGCGCGACGCACCTCATCACCGGGATGCCGGAGGACCGCCGCGCCGATCTCGCCGCGCGCGTTCGCTCCGGACGCGCCTCCCGGGCGCTGCTGCGACGCGCGTCAAGCTGGTACGGCCGCGCGCCGGTGCCGGTCGCCGGCGGCCTCGCGCACCTGCTCTACGTCTCGACCGCCGACCTGCCGCTCGACCACGCCCACGCCGGCCTGATCGTGCGGGGCACGCTCGAGCCGCCGGTGCAGGAGGCGCTGCGCAGGTTGATCGCGCCGGGCGCGGTGTTCTACGACATCGGCGCGAACGTCGGCTTCTTCACGATCCTCGGCAGCCGACTCGTCGGTCGCGCCGGTCACGTCGTCGCGTTCGAGCCGGTGCCCGCCTGCGCGCGCGCCGTCGCCAACAACATCGCGCTCAACGGCTTCGACCACGCCGAGATCCGCGAGGCGGCGGTCGGCGCCGCGAGCGGCCGCGACCGCCTGCTCGTCGTCGGCGAGGCGAGCTGGTCGCACCTCGCCTCGACCGGACGCCACGCCGACGTGCGCGACGAGATCGACGTCGCGGTCGTGGCGATCGACGACCTCGTCGCGACGGGCGAGATCGCGCCGCCGGACGTCGTGAAGATCGACACGGAGGGCGCCGAGCTGCAGGCGATCGCCGGCATGCGCACGACGATCGAGACCCACCGCCCGGCGATCGTGTGCGAGCTGCACGACACGAACGAGGCGTTCTGCGCCGTCATGGACGAGCTCGGCTACGCGACGACGAACCTCGACGGGCCCGAGCCGGTCGCGGGCGCCGGCCCGGTTCACGCGCTGGCCCAGCCGCGCGCCTGACGTGCGCCGGCGGGCGCACCGCCGCTCGCCGCCTG
Source organism: Solirubrobacteraceae bacterium (assembly GCA_035942495.1). Taxonomy (GTDB): domain Bacteria; phylum Actinomycetota; class Thermoleophilia; order Solirubrobacterales; family Solirubrobacteraceae; genus CADCVQ01. The sequence continues at coordinate 802 of DASZDB010000607.1, read as the reverse complement.
GACCGCGCGTGGGGCGGGCGGCGTACCTCACGGCACGCTCGCGGCCCCGGGCCGCGAGATCCCCGAGACCGCTTCTCCGCCCGCGGCCGGAGCGTCGTGCTGCGCAACCCGCGCTACACGATCCGCAGCGGCCTCGCGACGCTGTCGGCGCGGGTCGGCAACGCGCGCCTGACGATCCTGCGCCTCGATCTGTCGAAGGCCGCCGTGGCGGCCCGAGGCCCGCTGACGAAGACCGCATCCAACGTGCACGCCACGCTCACCGCCATGGCCGCTCGGGCGCTCAACCGCGCGTTCCGCACGCGCCTGTTCAAGCGCGGCCTGGCGATCGGCACCGTACGCACGAGCATCGACCTGCGCGACGCCGTGTTCGCCGGGGGCGCGACAACGCTCGTCCCCGACGCCGGCGCAGCAGCGGCGCTCGCGTCGCTGAAGATCACGCTCGGGACGTTCGGTTCGGCAACGGCCGGCGCCGACGGGATCGGCTTTCCGATCACCTCCGGCAAGGTGGACGTCGGCACGCTGGCGGGCTCGATCGGCCACGGTGGCAGCGGGATCGTCCTGTCGCGCGGCCACACCGAGGTCGCGCTGACGGACTTCGTCATCGGCATCGACGACACCCCGGCGCTGTCGGCGCTGCTGGGCACGCAGCGCGTGGAGATCCTCACGCTCGACGTCTCTTCGGTGCAGCGCAGCGTCGAGGGCGGCACCGTCGTCGTCGGGAACGTCGGCGCAAGCCTGACCGCCGCCGCCGCGGGCGCGCTGAACGCCGCGTTCGGGACGACCGCCTTCGCCGAGGGGCTGA
>DASZDB010000606.1:0-1541 GCA_035942495.1 Solirubrobacteraceae bacterium | reverse complement strand
GTCCTACATCTGGCCCGACGAGCCCGAGCGGATCGCCCGCGTCGCCCGCGCGGCGGAGGTGGCGGTGCGCCACCCGGTGGCGGTGCAGCGCCGCAGCGCCGCGGCCTGGCTGCTCGAGCGGCTCGCCGAGCCACGGCCGGGGCGGCTGACCGTAGTCTGGCAGTCGGTCGTCAACCAGTACCTCGACGAGGGCGAGCGCGACGCCATCCGCAGTGCCTTCGCCAACGCAGCGGGCGGGCCGTTCGCCTGGCTCACGCTCGAGCCGCCGGCCGCCGGCCATGAGCGCGCTCGCTTCGAGCTGCGCTGCCGCCAGCGCCCGGAGGACAACGGCAGCGGCGTCGCGCGGCTGCTCGCGCACTGCGGCTACCACGGGCCGCCGGTCGTCTGGCAGTCGCCGGGACCGTCCGGCGGCGCCGGCTCGGCCGACGCCTAGGCTTCGCCGAGCCGCTCGAGCCAGGCGCCCCAGCCACCCGCGAGCACGAGCTCGGCGACCTTCGCGTAGCCGCCGGCGCCCGGATGCGAGCCGTCATTGGCGGCCGCCTCGCCGCGCCATGCGGCGTGCGCGGACAGCACCCGCGCCGTCTCCACGTACGGCAGCGCGCGGTGGGTCGCGACGTGGGCGAACTGGTTTGACAGCTCGCGGATGCGCTCGTCCTCGTCTGGCTCGCCGACGGGCGGCGGGCCGACGACGAACACGCCGTGGCCGCCGGCCTGGGTGAGGTCGATGAGCCGGTTCAGCGCGCCGATCGAGCGCCCCGGCGGCACGCGCAGGCGGTTGTCGTGCACGATCATGTCGTTGGCGCCGAAGCTCAGGACGACGCCGTAGCGCGCATCGGCGTTGCGCGTGCGCGCATGCATCTCGGCCGCGAAGCGCGCCGCGACGTCGGCCGACGTATCGCCCCTGATGCCGAGGTCATAGGCGGTGATCGGTTGCCCGGCGTCGTGGGAGGCAGCGACCACGCGGCCCACCCAGCCCAGGCCGGTCGGGTCGCCGACGCCCGCGACGAACGAGTCGCCGAAGAAGAGGATGCGGCGATCCGGCGGCATGGCCGCAAGCGTAGATCGCCGTGTTCTGGCGTGGCAGTTCGGGAAGATGCGTGCCATGACGCAGCTCACCCACCTGCGCGGCGTCGCCGCGCTGCGCCCGCTCCGCGGGCATCACCCCGCGGTCGTCGTCTGCCTCGACGACCCGGCGCCGTTCGAGTCGCGCCGCGCGGAGCTGGCGGCGCTCGACGCGAAGCTCCTCGTCGAGCGCGAGTCAGGCGACCTGTCGATGCGCCTCGGCCGGCCTTCCGTGACGGTCGTCGACCGCTACCTCGAGGTCGCCCTGCACGGCGCGGACCTCGACCCCGACGACGTCGTCAAGAACGTGCGCTGGCTGGAGATCCGCTGCGAGGAGTGCCCGCAGTCGGGCATCGACATGGGGCAGTCCGCGGGCGACTGGGGTGCAGCGCGGCGACACTCATGACGCTCGACACGCCGCACGGCCCGGCGCGCGTGCACCTGCACGCCGCCGACCATCCACGCGCGGCGATCGTGCT
>DASZDB010000605.1:0-3147 GCA_035942495.1 Solirubrobacteraceae bacterium | reverse complement strand
GTCACGAGGAAGCCCGTGCCCAGGCAGTCGTGTTCGGGGTGGCCGTCGGCCTCGATCCGGCACACGCTCCGAAGGGCGGCCTCGATGGCGGGCCGGTGCTGCTCGAGCTTCTCCCAAGGCGGTGCCGGTGGGCGGAACCGGCCGCCCGAAGGCGCTGCTATCCGTGCTGCGGTCGACGCGCGCTTCTGATGACGACGTGCCTTCTGTGCGTAGCTCTAACCGAGACCGCTGCACATCAAGGCACGCAGACCGCCTTGTGTGACGGATGCCACTCAGTCAGCGACGAGTTCCGGCGTGATCCTCAGGTCCCGCAGAACGTGCAGTACTCGTCGGCGAAGCTCGCGGGCGCCGGCGTCGCGTACCCCTCGAGCCCCGGGCGCTCGTCGAACGGCCGAGTGACGACCTCGACGAGCCGCTCGAAGGGACGGAGGTCGCCGTCGGTCGCTGCCGAGAGCGCCTCCTCCACCTTGTGGTTGCGCGGGATGTAGATCGGGTTGACCGCGTCCATCGCGTCCGCCACCGCGTGCGGATCGGACGCCTCGGCCGAACGCCGCTCGCGCCAGCGCTCCGCCCATGCGTCGAATGCCCCGGCCTCGGAGAACAGCGCGCGGGCCGGGGCTGCATCGCCGCGCACCGATGAGGACAGCGCCCGAAAGAACGAGGTGAAGTCGACGCGCTGCGCCTCCAGGATCATGAGCAGATCGTCGATCAGCTCGCCGTCCTCGGCAGCGCCGTCGGCGAGGCCCAGCTTGACGCGCATGCCATGAATCCAGGCGCGCCGGTAGCGCTCGGGGAATGACTGCAGCACGTCGTTGGCCGCGGCGATCGCCGCGTCGGTGTCCGCGTCGAGCAGGGGCAGCAACGTCTCCGCCAGCCGCGCCAGGTTCCACTGCGCGACCGCCGGCTGGTTGGCGTACGCGTAGCGGCCGCCGCGGTCGATCGAGCTGAACACGGTCGCCGGGTCGTAGGCGTCCATGAACGCGCACGGGCCGTAGTCGATCGTCTCGCCGGAAATCGTCATGTTGTCGGTGTTCATGACGCCGTGGATGAACCCGACGAGCATCCATCGCGCGATGAGCGCCGCCTGCGCCTCGGCGACAGCATCGAAGAGCGCGAGGTACGGGTTCTCGGCATCCGTCGCGTGCGGGTGGTGGCGGGCGATGGCGTAGTCCGCCAGGCGCCGCACGAGCGGCGGCCCCCCCTGCGTCGCCGCGTACTGAAACGTGCCCACGCGCAGATGGCTCGCCGCGACGCGCGTGAGCACAGCGCCGGGCAGCAGCGTCTCGCGCACGACGTCCTCGCCGGTGGCCACCACGGCGAGCGCGCGGGTCGTGCGGATGCCGAGCGCGTGCATCGCCTCGCCGATGACGTACTCGCGCAGCATCGGGCCGACGGCCGCCTTGCCGTCGCCGCCGCGCGCGAACGGCGTGCGGCCAGAGCCCTTCAGGTGCAGGTCCCGGCGCCGGCCGTGGACGTCGATGACCTCGCCGAGCAGGAGCGCCCGTCCGTCGCCCAGGCGCGGCACGAACCCGCCGAACTGGTGGCCCGAGTAGGCCTGCGCGACGGGCGACGCGCCGTCGGGGGTGGCGGCGCCGGCGAGGACCGCGACGCCGTCGGGCGTGCGCAGCGACTCGGCGTCGGCGCCCAGCTCGGCGGCCAGCTCGTCGTTGAGCGCCAGCAGCCGGGCGGCCGGCGCCGGCGCGCCCTGCCACGGCTCGTACAGGCCCTCGAGGTCGCGGACGTAAGAGTTGTCAAAGGCAAACAGGGGGCGGGCGGCGATGCTCATGACTCCAGCGTAACGACGCCCGATGGCGTGCTCGCGCCTACAGTTGGCCGCGATGGATCGACGCGCCGGGCCGGGCCGGGCATTCGCGACCGCCGTGTACACCCTGCTGTTCGCGACCGTCGGCTGCGCGGGGTCCACGGGGGCGCCGGCGGCGCAGCAGCACGCGCCGCGCCCCGCCGTGCCGATCCTGATGTACCACGTCATCGCCCCGATCCCGGCCGATGCGCGGCTGCCGGCGCTGTTCGTCAGCCCGCCGCGCTTCGCGGCGCACGTGCGCGCGCTGCGCCGCGCCGGCTACACCGCGGTGACGATGCAGCAGGTCTGGGACGCCTGGCACCGCGGCGGCAGGCTGCCGCGGCGGCCGGTCGTCATCTCCTTCGACGACGGCACCGAGGGCCACGTGCGCCACGCCCTGCCGACCCTGCGCCGCGTCCGGTGGCCCGGCGTGCTGAACCTCGCGTGGAGCTTCCTGCCGGACATCGGCGGTACCGCCGCCGTGCGCCGGCTGGCCCGCGCGAGCTGGGAGATCGACTCGCACTCGCTCACGCACCCCGACCTCACGCGGCTCTCCGACGCGGAGCTGCGCCGCGAGCTGACGAGCTCGCGGACCCGCATCAGGCGCGCGTTCGGGCCGCGCGCGGCGAACTTCTTCGCCTATCCCTCGGGCCGCCACGACGCCCGCGTACGCCGCGCCGTCCGCGCCGCCGGCTACCTCGCCGCGACCACGGTGAAGCGCGGCCTCGCCCGGCCCACCGCCGACCCGTACGCGCTTTCGCGCATCCAGGTCAGCGGGGGCACGAGCGCGACGGCACTGCTGCGCCGCCTGCGCGACCTGCGTCCCTGACGGCTAGGCGGCGAGCCGCTCGACGAGCATCGCCTGGCCCATGCCGCCGGCGACGCACATCGTCTCGATCCCGTAGCGGCCGTCGACGGCGTCGAGGCCGTTGAGCAGCGTCGTCATGATCCGCGCGCCGGTCATGCCGCACGGGTGGCCGAGGGCGATCGCGCCGCCGAACGGGTTGAGCTTGTCCGCGGGGATCTCGAGCTCCTGCATGCACGGCACGATCTGCGCCGCGAACGCCTCGTTGATCTCGACGATGTCGATGTCGTCGATCGTCATCTGCGTCTGCGCGAGCAGCGCCTGGACGGCGGGAATCGGGCCGAGGCCCATCATCTCCGGGCGCACCGCCGCGACCGCGGAAGCGATGATCCGCGCCCGCGGCGTGAGTCCCAGCGACTCGGCGCGCTCGGCGGACATCACGAGCACCGCGGCGGCGCCGTCGTTGAGCGGACAGGCGTTGCCCGCCGTGACCGTGCCGTTCTCCGGGTCGAACACCGGGTTCAGCGCGGCGAGCTTCTCC